>JAUYAV010000016.1 GCA_030693325.1 bacterium | reverse complement strand
TTCTTTGGCACATCCGAGAACGCCGTCAAGACTCAAATCTGGATTGCGATATCCATTTACGTGCTGGTAGCTATCATCAAGAAAGAACTGAAACTCAAGCAAAGTCTTTACACAATTTTACAGATTTTGAGCGTGACCATTTTCGAGAAAACGCATATATTGCAAGCACTTATGGAAACTAATCTCATCGATGATAACACTGAAAACGATAACCAATTGAAACTGTTCAAGTTATAATGGGACAGTAGTGAATACCAATACTAAAATAAGCAATGAATAAAAATACTTTTTCATCTAATTAATACTCCTTCCTACGATTTCTGTTCTACTATGATTGATATCGCCCTATCGATGCCTGTTTTATTGGTCGTATACTCTACAGCCACACTGTCTCCGGGCTTAATCTTTTTTAAGCTTAATACTTCCCAGTCTTTAGTATAAACACCGATGCCGGAGGTCAAAACAAAATTCATTTTTCCTCCCTGCTCATCAATAACCACGATCTCGCGCCTTACTTCATCGCCAGAGCCAGGCAGGATGATGGAATCTACTTTACCTTTAAAAGTTTTTGACTCCATGACAGGCTGGCTGCCCGGGCCTGACAGCTCCTGGGTAAAGCCATAAGTATAAGCCGACATAACAATCAATAAAACTAAAAATGCTTTATTCATTAGCCCTTTCATTATTTATCCTCGCATTAATTATTGGGACCGCTTCAATTATTGGGACCGCTTATATTTTTTTGAAATCAGAAACGGCCCCTTTATTTCTTTATTTCTTGCACTTTATGCAAAAATTATCATGCATGCATTTAACACATGATTTAGCCAGAGCAAAAATAATTATCAACAACACAATCTGTCCAAACAATCCCCAATTCATCATTTTCCACCTCCTTATCGCATATATTATATCTCTTTATTCAAGTAATCCCATACATTTTTCATGCCCTAAAATTTTAACCCAAAGCCCTCTTCTGATAACTCAACACACTCGCCAGCGTCAGCGGATTAGGATCCTCGATATCTACTGAGCTCCAAGCGTCCATCATATAACGCTCAATGTAAGTATAGGGTAAATATCCGAATCCTTTATCTCCCCACTTTTCAGACCAAGAATTTTTAAACTTGACTAATTCCTTTTCGTCGTCATAACCGCAAGCAGCAATTGCATGGCCGCCTAAACTTCTCTCGCCCTTCTTAGGCAAAGGCACAATTCCGATCCTTGTCTTAAGCATTCCCTTAAAGACTTCAATACCCAAAACTGGTTTTTGCTCTATTTGCTTTTATCTTGTTTATAGCTTCTTTTGCCTCTGAACGAACAAGTTTATCTTTATCTTTTAATAGGTCCTGTAATGAAGGAATTGCTGACTTACAACCAATTCTGCTTAACAGGAATGCTGCACCCCTGCGGACAGTCCAATGTTCATCCTTCAGAGAATCAATCAAAGGGAAAACTATTTGTGAAGTAAGTGCTGGCTGATAGACAAAAATTTCTTCCAATGCCCATATTGTATCTTCTCGGACTGACGCATCTTCATGTTTCAAAAATTGAAGAACAACTGGTAAGGCAGATTCGTCCCCTAACCTTACCAGGGCTGTTGATACTTTCAGCCGGACACTTGGATGATTTTCTAAATTCAATAATTTTTTTAATTTCGGGACTGTTGATTTGTCACCAATATATCCTAAATGCCATGCTGCTGGTTTTCGGACAGAGGGTTCTTTATCTTCTAATAAAGTTTTGACTAATACAGGGACCGCTTGTGGACCAAAATTTGCTAAGTTTCGTACTACATTTTCTCGGACGTTCGCATCTTCATCATATAATGCGTCAATTAAGACACCCGGGATTGGTTGTGTTTTACTGCTTAATTCACTCAACGACGAAATTGCACTAATTCGAATATATGGCTCTTTGTCTTTTTTTATTAGCTCCTCAAAAACAGGAATTACTGATTCATCACGGATTCTGCTAAGGACATAAATTATACTATATCTGTTAGAATAATTCTCGTCTTTCAAGGTTTTAATTAAATCAGGGACTGCTGGCTTACCGATTCTTATCAGAGCATTTGTAATTCGACTATACCCGCGATGATCACCTTCCTGCCATAGCGCTAACTCATGAATTAGTTTTTGAATTTTTTCTCTGCGGTTCACGCAACCAAAAAATGAATTTCCAATCAAAATGAGAAAAACTAAACTTACCAAAAAATAGGAACGATTCCTATTTCCCACCAAAAATGGAAAATGGAGAAAATGGGGGCGCTTCACATTTTTCTTTAATCTAAACATATTCTATACACTTCCTTTTTCTTCATCCCCAAAGCTCCACCTCCTGCTGCACCCTCACAGCATTCTACTGAGTCAAGGTAGATAAAAAACAATGGGACCGTTTCTATTTTTCGTATTCGGTCCCGTAAAACATCTTTATTTATTCTCGCATTTATTACAGAGTTCAGAATTTTTTTCCGAAGGCTTAACTCCGAATAACTTCAAAGCTATCCACTTATAAAGAAAGCCCTCTAGCGGCACCTTGCATTTCTTACACTTTTTAGCCATATTTTATCTCTCCCAATTAAAAATCGTATCCCTGGAATTCGCCCATTAATTACCTGCCAATCACTAAAATTCCCTAGGCTTTCTTCAAGGCTACAAAGGCCCTTTCGTTATCACTGGTAGAGATCACTATGGTTGCCGGACAGCCCAAAGAACAGGTAGTGCCATAGGTATATTTTATATCTACCGCTTCCTGCGATAACTTTTCGGTCACTAATTTTAACGCGCCAATCTTGTTTTCAAGATCAATCACTATCACGCTCTTTTCTTCCTGTGACCTGTACCCTGCTTTTTTCAAAGCATCAGAAGCGCGCAGGTTATCCACGGTTAGCAGATGAATCTTAGTTTCTTTGCCCATACCATAACCCACAAAAGCCTCTAGGTTTATTCCGTGATCAGCCACTACCTTGCACATATCCGCCAAAACCCCCATCTTATTTGCCACCGTTACCACGATCTCCTTCTTCATATTCACTGTCCTAATCACGCCAGTCTCCTTTCAATTCTTTATCCCATCAGTCAGAAATCAGAAACGGTCCCTTTATTTCAAACGATTTTTATTAATTTCTGATTTACAGAATAAACAATTAGCCATTTTATTCTCCCTTTATAAATTCAGAAATGAGACAGCGTTTCTGAATCACCCCAATATCGATCTTGAAACACCCAGCTTATTTTCTATTAGATAGTCTGCTATTGAACTTACAATCCATAAATCTTTAGATAAATCCCTTGATTCCATTACATTGTCTGGATCTATCGCGGGATCTGTAAATGAATGGGCAATTGCGCATCGACGTTTATATAGATATTTAGGAATATCGTTGACTACCTTACTAAGTTCCTGCAGCCTTTGCTTGGCCAAATCGCATTTTGCATGCGGAATCAAGCTTCTTAAGCCTTCAACTAATTGGTTGTAAGGCTTTTGCTTTTTTATGCGAATAGTTTTATCATTATAAAAAATGTTTATGATCTTAAAAAAACTCAAAAATGATACAGGAACCGAATCGGATACCAGGCCTTCCCTGTAAAGAGCAAGAGCTAACCGTGTTTTTGGATTCTTATCCATTTCTTTATAAAATGAAAATGCAATAGAAGAACCAATCATTCTATTTCTTATTGGGATTTCCACAGGAATTGGGTTTCCGGACCATCCAAGGCCATCTATAATATCCATACCCTTACTACCGCCATCGCACCAAGAAAGAACACTCAATAATCTATTAATAAGAGTCATCGCATCTTCGGAAGATATTTTTTCCTTAACAAGATTGATATGAACGGACTGTTCTGTTTTTCTAGTAGCAGGTTTTAAGAGAAGTTCATACCCACCAAATTTAATGGTAGATTCTTCCCTCGGCCAACAACCTTGGCCGTCAATTCCTACATTCAACCAGTTATCCATAGCTATTTACCTCGGAAACTTTATTAACCATTGAATATAACTAGCGATCGGGGGATATAGCCACCATATTGCTAAGCCAATAAAGGTAAAATAAAGTTGTCAACTTTAGCCTGACAAATCTGTAACTTTTTTACCCTATTTTAGCTTCAAAGTTGTAAGATTTAGCCTTAAAAACCGGTAAAAATATCACTACTGTCCCAACGTTTTTAAACTAATTTGCGTAACTAATTGATTTCATTATGCTAATGACGCAAAAACTTTTAATCGATTTCAATTCCATCTCGTGTTATTTTGGTGTTTTGACTATCAAAGGAGCGACAATTGAATACTGGAA
>JAUYAV010000015.1 GCA_030693325.1 bacterium | reverse complement strand
AAAATTATCCGGGCTACGATTCAGTTGAAATTATCTCAAATAAAAATGATTATTCTTCAATTGAAAATTACAAAGACGACATCCGTGAAGAAATAAGAAAAAATTCCACGGCAAAATTCTCCAAATACAAAAAAAGAGAAGTGATGGTCGGAGCTCTGGCCCGGCTGGCTACTCACCATAACTATTTAGCTCCGGAGTGCCAAAAATATCTTAAAGAAATTGATTTTAAAAATCCTTTTTATAATAATTTCGCCCAAGCCGTAGAGATTTTGCATTTTTACCAAAAGGCCAGGGAAATTATTAAAGTTTTGCTTCAGGAAAAATTTGACCCAAGAATTATTTCTCCGGGCGACCATCCGCTTCTTAAAGGCATCGGCGCGGTAGAGGCGCCGCGGGGCGGCTTGTATCACGAAATTCATTTAGACGACAAAGGGAAAATAATTTTCGTCAATATTATCACGCCGACGGTTCAGAACCTGACTTCCATTGAAAAAAGCGTTCAGGCGATTTTAGACCAGTCGCCCAAAATTTCCCAAGATGAAGCCCAGAAATTAATTGAAATGCTCATCCGGGCTTACGACCCTTGTATCACCTGCGCGGTTCACTAACGTTTTTTAGCATAAAAAATGCTATAATATTGTTATGAAACTTTTTCACCTCTTCCAATCCTTGTCACAAGTCCCGAGAGAGAGAGAGAGAGAGAGAGAGAGCCAAAGCGCGGCTAGTAAGCAGGTCCGCCGCTTAGCAATAATCAATTTCCTCCTGATTCTCACCGTCGCCTTTTTGATCAAGGTGGTTTTTGATTTGAACAGCAGTTTAACCAACCCGCCCCATCAGAGCGGGGTTTTTGTTTCTCCTGCTCGAGCAATCAACCAGAGTCGTTAAATCAATATCAACCAATATCTATGAATATCAATAAGTATCAATCAACATCAAACCAAGGCGGCTATACCCTGATTGAATTGCTGATTTATACAGTCATCTTCGCCATCTCCGTCGGGGTCTTTTCCGGCGTCCTCGTCACCTTCACCCGGGTTCAGACCCAGACCTCGGCTGATGCCGAGCTCACCCAGCAGCTGGCCTTTGTCCAGTCAACCATCCAAAGGTTGGTCAGGGAAAGCGCCAACATCCAAAATCCGGCCGGAGTGGCTTCTTCCACCCTGGTCCTGAGAATGGCTTCGTCTTCTTTAGATCCCACCATCATTTCTTCCGATGCAAACGGCATCTATCTCCAACAGGGCACGGGAGAGGTCATTCCCATCACCAACAACCAGGTAAAGGTTGCCCAGTTTCAGGCCACCAAATACGAAAACCCCGACGCCCACGCCATTGTCCAGGTCAACCTGGCTTTGACCTACAACAGCCAGAATCCCTACCAGCAGATAACGAGAGCCCTCAAGATCGCCATCGGCAGAGTGAGTGCCGCTACCTTTGACGATAGCCTAGTGCCTAACACCGACAATTCTTTCTCCATCGGCATCGCTTCCACCAACCGTTGGAAAGACATCAATATTTCCAATCTTCTCAACGTGGGCCAACTTACAACTGACCCCGTGGCCGGAGCCCAGAACGGGTCCATCTATTACAACACCGCTTCCAACGCTTTCCGGGGTTATACGAGCGGCAGTTGGTCTGTTCTCGGAGGGGTGGGCTGGGCCGCTTCTTCCACCGCTATCTACAATACCAATGCCGGGAATGTGGGCATCGGGACGACAAATCCTGGTTTAAAATTGGACATTTTAGGAGATAACGGACTTCCAGCAACAACTGGCTCAACACAAACAGGGAGTTTTCGTATAGGGCAAGGATTAAATAATGGTGTTATGGATTTTGGATTCTACGGAAGCGGACCTACTGGTTGGATACAGGCTACCAACAGAGCAACTCTTGGCGTTTATCATAATTTATCGTTAAATCCAAACGGCGGCAACGTCGGCATCGGGACGACGACTCCCACCGCAGGGAAATTAGTTGTCAACGGAACCATTGACGTTTCCAGCAACAGGATCACTTCGGTTGCCGCTCCGACCGCTTCCACCGACGCCGCCACCAAAGGATACGTGGACGCCGCCGCCTCAACTGCCTTAATAACTTCAACCGATTGCGCTACCGCGGGCTGGACTTGGGACTCCAGCCAAAATGTCTGCGTCTCTCCGAGAAAATATATCACCAGTAGAACTACCTGGAACTCCTGCGGCACGTATTACGATGCGGGCGGCTGGGTCAACGGACCTGACAACGCCACCTGTCCCCCCACTTATGATAATCCGTCTTACCAAATATACGGCTCCACTATTTATCTTCCCGAATACACCTGCGTCGTTACCGCCTCCACCGACACTATGGTAGAAAGAATGCAGGCCTTTGTGGCTTTCACCTCGGGCGACGCTTCGGCAACCACCTTTGGAAGTTTAATTCAAATGGGAACCAGAGAAACCGACAACGCGGCCCACAAAAACTGGTCCGCCTTAGCCGTGGCTGACTGCGTGGACGGCGTAAAAGACCTGGGTAAATACTACCAGCCCCAGGAAGGTTGCCCCTCAAACTTGACCAACTGCAATAACTACTCTTACTACGGCGAATACAACACCAGAAACAATATGTTGCTGGGCTGGACCGGCGCTTCCGGCTCCCATCTTCCCGACCCGGCAGAATACCGGCAATCCTGCACTAACCTTTCTTTGAGCGATAGCGGTTACTGGTTATGGTCGGCCGCGGTTGGCAGCTATAACGGCACCTACTGGTCCGGCAATGCCCGGGTATTGGGCGGCAGCGGTTGCAGTTCGGAGGGCGGCAACGACACCGGCTACCCAGGCCGCTCGTTTCGCGTGTTCGTCCGTCCGTAGGGCAGGATTGATCATTTGATAATTTAAATTTTTTTAAAAAATTTTTATGGCTCAGTTTGCTCACTTGCCGATTTACAAAAAGTCGTATGATCTGGCGCTTTTTATGCATTGTTTGACCATTACTTTCCCCCGCGAGCATCGTTATACTTTTGGCGCCGGATTAAAAGAAAACAGCATAGAATTATTGCTTTTAATTATTCAGGCGAATTCTAAAATTGATAAAAGAGAAGTTTTGGAAAAAGCTTCGGAAAAGCTGGAAGAAATTAAAATTTTGGTCCGGCTTGGCCACGATTTAAAAATTATCGGCATTAAAAAATACGAAGAAAGCGCGAGAATATCTGAAGAAATTGGAATGCAACTGGGAGGGTGGATTAAATCGCAAAATAAGAGTAATATTAATTTGCCAGAATCGAATCGTTTATTATAAAGAATGTAAACCTTACCTTCTTGATGTGCGGTTCGAGCGCGCAATTCAATCCTGCCACTCGCCCCTCTTTGTTTACAAAACAGAGAATTTTGCTGCCAAAGCAGTTGTTTGAAGATATTTTCTCTTTGAACAAATAATTAGTGGGTGAGCGTTATGGTCGGCCGCGGTTGGCAACTATAACGGCAACAACTGGTCCAACAATGCCCGGATATTGGGCAACAGCGGTTGCAGTTCGGAGAACAACAACAACACCGGCAACCCAGGCAACTCGTTTCGCGTGTTCGTCCGTCCTAAGCGGGATTACTCCGTAAAGGCAAGGCGTTGCTTTGCCTTTACGCGATAGGCATAGCGAATCTTAAAATATTCATATTTATAATTTATCGGAAAGAAGCAATCTTTTAATCTTCCAAAATGTTTTTCGTAGATATGTCTCCTAAGTTTAAGCGAATGTGAATGCCGCAAAAAACCGTAATAAGAATTGATGGTGGATAAAATTTGTTCCAATTTTTTAAGGTCGGGAATATTAATTTGTTCCAATTCCAAGTTGAATTTAAAAAGGTTTCTTTTAAGATTGCGGACAGTGCGGTTACGAATGAGGGTGTGATAGGGTTTTATAAAATAGCCGACAAAGTCGATGCCGTGGCCGACGGATTGGAGGACTTGTTTACGCGGATGCAATTTCAATCGCAGTTTATCGCGCAAAAAGATTTCAATTTCCAATCGCCGATATTTTAAAGTGTTAATATCTTCCGCCAAAAGCGTAAAATCATCCACATACCGGCAATAATAACGGCATTTAAGTTCCCGCTTTATGAAGTGATCAAGCTCATTTAAATAAACATTGGCGAAAAACTGGGAGGTGAGATTGCCAATCGGTAGCCCTCTGCCTTCGCCGGAATGGAAAAGCGACTTATGAGGCGGGATGAGAGAAAACAATTCAGGGTCGCCTTTAACGAGGTAATTTTCCGTTGGTTTGGAAAAAATAATAATCTTAGCCAGCCATAAAATTTCTTCTTTTTCCCGAAAAGGGATAAATTTTTCCGGCGCTTGGGATATCGTTTTGCTGAAAATGTCAAAAAGAATTTTTTGGTCAATGCTCATAAAAAAACCGGAAATGTCCAGTTTCAGGTAATACGCTTCCCTTCGGAAATTACAGGTGATGCGCCGCACCTCGCGTTCTAAATATTTTACCGCCAGATGGGTGCCTTTCCCTTTTTGGCACGCAAAAGACTGAAATATAAATTTTTTCTGAAAAAGCGGTTCCACTTTTTTTATGAGCAGATGGTGCACAACCCGATCGCGGAAATCAGCGGCAAAAATTTCGCGCGGCACGGGGTCGGTGACGACAAAACAAATACTGCGGCCGGGGCGATAAGTTTTATTTTTCAATTCGCGCTCAAGAGCAAGTAAATTGCTTTCTAAATTTTGTTCAAAGCGGATGGCGTTAAGGGTATTGCTTTTGCGGCGGCGGCAGTCAAGGTAGGCCTTGTATAATTTTTGAAAGTTGAAGAGATAATTTGCCACAGGGTATAATGTAATAATGATAAACTCAAAATTCAATAAAAACACCGTTATTTTTATTTTACTCTTATTGTTTTTGCTTTTCGCTTTTATTTATATAGCCAATCAAAACAAGAAGCGGGATAATCTTTCAAATTCTGAATTTGAAAGAAGCGCCCCTTTGGGATATCTCCCGCAGGGAGACAAAAACAATATTCAGGAAAATTGCGTTACCAAGATTGAAAACCGCCTGGTCCGCGGCAATTCACTTTCGGGATTAATCGAGGATGGCGCTTCGGTTAAAATTCTTTTTGATTTTTATAATTGCAACGAGGTAATGGCCGGCGATATCATCATTTACAACTATTCCGGCGATCCGGAGCCGCTGATTAAAATCGTCAAGGCCGTTCCCGGAGACAGATTTCAGTTGGAACAGTCGCCAGACGGATGGAATATTTTGGTTAACGGCGAAATCCTTAAAAATTCCCAAAGCCGGCCTTATATTTTAGACGCCAGAGGATATAAAATGCTTTCGCTTTACGAAAACGACTACAAAGGAATTATCCCCACCGCCGCTTATTTGATTTTGGGCAATCTTTCAAACGGCTCTCTTGACAGTTCTCGTTTCGGCTTAATAGACAAATCCGATATTTTAGGGAAAGCGGTTTTTTGAGTAATGTCTATAAAAAAATAATGCCAAGAGCTACTTTCTCTTGGCATTAAAGTTTTGGAGGATTTCTTCGGTGATTTCGGTTAATCTTTTGGCTTCGGCCGGGCTGATAATTTCGGCCGCATTGGCGTAATGAAAGCTGATAAAGTCGCCTATTTTGGCTTTTAGTTTCAGATGATTTGTTATTTTTATTTTCGCTGGTTTTCCCAAAACCAAGCCGTTTTTTTTCCGGACAACCGGCTGGTATTCAATTACAAAATAATTTTTCCCAACTTTTTTTATTTTGCCACAAGCAGCCAGGCATTCGTTCATGTGATTAAGCTCAATCTTTTTTAAAGGTTGGCTGTAGGCGATGGCGGCTACGGTGTGGTTATGAAAAAAACCGGTATCGGGCCGGGGGGACTTGAAGGCTGTCGGCCATCCTCTCCAATAAAAAGAAATTACCGCGAGCGAAAATGTATCAGAAAGTTTATTGGCCTTGGCAATGGCGGAATAAAACCTGTAAGGGACCAATGCTTCTAAAATTTTTTCAGCTATCCGGTCATTTTCGCTTTTGCCGAGAATAAAACCAAGCAGTTTTTCACAAACTTTCAATCTTTTGGCGGTATTACAATTCCAGCTGTAACTGGCCGCTAATTTTAAACCTTCCATTTTATTTCCTCCTTTTGTTTTATTTTTTTGACAAAGAGCCGGTTTAAGTTTGGGCATCGTGAAATAAGAGAGAAATTTTTTTGGTTAATCCCGAAATTTCTTTTAAGCCCAAAACCAAGATTACCCCGAAAACAATAAAAATGCCAGCTAAAATTTCCTGGGGATTAACGGAACGGCCGGATACTAAATTAAGCAGGGTGGTTATTGGAGCGCCTAAAGTTAAAATTGCCGCGGCTTGCGAAACGGGGATATGTTTTAAGCCGTTGTACCAGGTCAGAACATAACCCAAAAGAATAACCGCGGTGATTATTATCCAATTAATTTGTTTGAAAGAAAGACGGGTTATTAAAGACAGCTGACTGGTGGCCGACAAAAAAATAAGGATAAACAGAGAGCCAAAAAACATTCTTCCCCAGCCGACAATTTTTCCCGAAAGTTCCTTCAAGGCGTATTTGGAAATGACATTTTCCATCGCCCAGAAAAGAGTGGCGATAAATATCAAAAGCGCTCCTTTATTTAATACCAGTAAAGACGATTTCCCCAATAAAAATAAATTGCCAAGCATTAAGAACGAGCCGCCGATTAAAAAATTTTTATTTAATTTTTCTTTCAGAAAAACCGAAGCCAGCAAGGCCACATAAATAAACATAGTTTTTTGGATGAACGAACTTTCCGCGGCGTTGGTTAAAGAAAGCCCTTTAAAAAACAGCAGGAAAGGCAAGCTGCCGCCGACAAGTCCAATGGTCAAAAGCAGCCCCCATTGTTTTTTTGTCAGCGCTTTTAAAGCTTTCCAGTCTTTCAGTCCGAGAATCAAGCCGGAAATGGCAACGACCACTAAAATATTTTTAAGGAAAGTAAAAATATAAGGATTAATGGCGCTGACGCCGTATTTGTTAATAAAAATTGAAAAACCGGAAATAATAGCCGTTCCTAAAACCAATAATAATCCTTTTTGCCGCGGAGAATTCATTTATTTATGTCTTTATAAGTTTCAAAATTTTTTCGGCTTCTGATTTGGGCAATTTATTCAACGCCATTTCGCCATGGACTAAAAGGTAATCGCCAATTTTGACGTTTTTTAGCAGGCAGGTATTAACCCGGTGCGAATGGTTTTGGTTTTTGACTACTGCCCAATCTTTTTCTATTTTTGCTACCTTGCAGGGAGTGGCTAAACACATAATTGTATTATAAAATGACTGATAATTAATAACAAATGACCAATAACGTTGACCGGCAAAAAAAGGCCTGGGTGATAGGAGTGGCTATGGGCTACGGACATCAGAGAACGGCTTATCCTTTGAAAGAATTCACTTATAACGGAAAGGTTATTAACGCCAATAACTATGAAGGCATTACCAGAAGAGACAGAAATATTTGGGAATTAGCCAGAAATTTTTATGAAGCAATCTCTGATTTCAAAAAATTTCCCTTGCTCGGGAACGCCGCTTTCGGTATTCTTGAAAAATTCCAGAAAATTCTCAATTTTTATCCCAGAAGGGATTTATCAAAGCCGAACATCTCCTTAAGAGTTATTTTTTCTTTTCTCAAAAGAGGATGGGGAAGGGATTTGGTCTCAAAATTGGACAAAATTCCCTTGCCTTTAATAAGCACTTTTTTTACTCCGGTTTTTATGGCCGAAGTTTTTGGTTATCCGGGCGATATTTATTGCGTTATCTGCGATGCCGATATCGCCAGGACCTGGGTTTCTTTAAATCCGGCTCAAAGCAAAATAAAATATTTCGCTCCCAATTCCTGGGTGGTGGAAAGATTAAAACTTTACGGGGTTAAAAAAGAGAATATATTTTTAACCGGCTATCCTTTGCCTTTGGAAAATACCGGAAGCGAAAAATTGGAAATCGCGAAAATAGATTTGGGCTACCGGCTTTTGAATCTTGACCCGCAAAAAACATACCGCAAGGGATATTATCCTTTGATTGAAAAATACGTCGGTCTTTTGCCTGAAAAACCCGACCATCCTTTAACCATTATGTTTTCCGTGGGGGGCGCCGGGGCGCAAAAAGAAATAGCGATTAAATACGTCAAAAGTTTGGCTGAAAAAATTAAAAATCAGGAAATTAAAATTATTTTAGTGGCCGGCATTAAAGAAAATGTTTATAAATATTTTTTGGAAAATATAAAAATTCTCGGCTTGGAAAATTATTTGAATAAAAATATTGAAATAATTTTCGCCGATACCATAGACGATTATTTTGCGCAATTTAATCAAAAACTGCGGAAAACCGATATTTTATGGACTAAGCCGAGTGAACTTTCTTTTTATACCGCTTTGGGTTTGCCTATAATCATCGCTCCGCCGCTGGGGTCTCAGGAAATTTTTAACCGGAGATGGCTTTTGAGAATGGGTTCGGCGCTGGACCAGGATAATCCCAATTATGCCGACCAATGGCTTTTTGACCTTTTGGCCAACGGGAGCTTGGCCGAAGCGGCTATGGAAGGTTTTGTGGAAGCCGAGAAACTGGGAACTTACAAAATCAAAAAAATAATTTTCAAAAAATTATTAAGACGCTGATTTACGCTGATGAGA
>JAUYAV010000014.1 GCA_030693325.1 bacterium | reverse complement strand
GTGGAGGTAGAGACCCCGAAAAAAGGCGTAAGTGAAATTATGGTTTATGACAAAAAAGCCGTGCAGGAGCGCTATGGCTTGAACCCCGAGCAATTGCCGGATTATAAGGGTTTGGTCGGTGATAAATCCGATAATATCTTAGGCGTGCCGGGAATCGGGCCGAAGACCGCCAGCCGCTTGTTGGTGGAATATTGCAGTTTGGACAATCTTTATCAGAAATTAAAGTCAAAAAAACTGGAAGAATTTCCCAAAAAAGACCGGAAACTTTTTCAGAAACTTTTGGACAATGAGGAGCAGGCGTTTTTTTCCAAAAAACTGGTTCTGCTTGACCAGGATATAGATATGCCGGTTTTATTGGAGGATTTGGAGTGCCGGGATTTAGGCGAACCGCTTTTTGAATATTTTCGCCAACTGGGTTTCCAAAGTTTGATTGCCAGAATTTCCGGCCAAAAATCTCCGGACAAAACCGACAAGCCCGACAAACCCGAACCAAAAAACAATCAGCAAAAATTATGTTTTTAATAAACAAAGAGGAAGCCGTCAAAAACAAAAAGAAACTGGTTTCTGCCGAGCTTAAAATCGGATTTGATTTAAAATCTTTAATTAAAGAATTAAAAAAAGAAAACCTGGGATTGTCCGACCCGATTTTTGATTTGAAAATCGCCGGCTGGTTGCTTGACCCCGACCAGAAAGATTATTCTTTAGAGGCCTTGAGTCGGCGGTTTTTAAGGCGTTGGATGCCGGAGACCCGCGAGGTTTTCACCGCGCTTTTTGATTTTTTGGACAAGAAAATAAAGGAATTTGAGCTGGTAAAAGTTTTTGAAAAAATTGAAATGCCTTTGATAAAAGTTTTGGCAGGGATGGAAGAAAAAGGAATTTTAGTGAACAAAACAGCCCTTATTAATCTCAAGAAAGAATTAGAAAAAGAAGTTAAAAAACTGGAAGAAAAAATTTATAAATTGTCGGGTTCGGTTTTCAACCTGAATTCACCGAAACAATTATCCGAAGTTCTGTTTGGAAAAATGAAAATCGGCAAGAGCAGAAAAATTTCCACCGAAGCGCAATATCTCAACACTTTAAAAGAGGGCAATCCCATTATTGATTTTGTTTTGGAATATCGCGAATTATTCAAAATAAAATCCGGTTTTGTGGAGCCGATTATTGATTATTTGGGAAGCGATAACCGCTTACGCACCACTTTTAACCAAACCGGCACCGCTACCGGCCGGTTAAGTTCGGAAAAGCCCAATGTTCAGAATATCCCGACAGGAACAACGTGGGCTTCCAAGCTTAGAGGGGCTTTCAAAGCCAAGCCCGGATTCTCTTTGGCGGCTTTTGATTATTCCCAGATTGAATTAAGAATTTTAGCTTCGGTTTCGCAAGATGAAAAACTCAAGAAGGCATTTTTTGAAAATCAGGATATTCATAAGCTGACCGCCAGCAATGTTTTTAATACTCATTTGGACAAAGTAACACCGACAATGCGGCAGGTGGGCAAGACCCTTAATTTTGGAATAATTTACGGAATAGGCGCCGATGCTTTCGCCCGAACCGCCGGCTTGAGCAAAGAAAAAGCCCGAAATTTCATTGATGAATATTTTTCCGATTTTCCGAAAGTAAGAATTTGGCAAGAAGAGGTTAAAGCAGAAGCCAGAGCTTTCGGTTATGTCAAAAATCTTAACGGCCGGCGCCGCTGGTTTTTGGAAATGACTTCGCCGGATTCGCGATTTCAATCCGAAGAAGAGCGAGCCGCCATTAATATGCCTATTCAGAGTTTGGCCGCCGACATTATCAAAATGGCGATGATAAAAACTTATCAATTGGGCGACGGAACCAATCTTTTGCTCTCAATCCACGATGAATTGTTGTTTGAAATCAGAGATGATATCCTGAATAAAATAGCTGATTTGATTAAAAAAACGATGGAAGGGGTTTTAAAACTGGATGTTCCTTTGAAAGTTGACGTGAAAATCGGCAAAAACTGGGGAGAATTAAAAAATCATGAAAACCAAAATAATTAGATATTTCAGGCAGTTGAAATTTTACTGCGGTTTGCCGGAAATGCGGCCTTTCTGGGTTCTTTTGTTTTTAATCGCGGTGGCGGCGATAATCAATCTTATTTTTTTGAAAGGCATCTGGGCTTTGATTATTCTGGGGATATTTATCGTCATCGCTTCGGTTATTTTCGCCAGCAATCTGCGTTTGGCCCGTTCCAATTGGGAAGTAAAAGTTGAACGCAACCAGCTTCAGGGTATTGTTGAAAATCTCAAGGATGGGCTGATTGTCTACGACCCGCAATTTAAAATCCAGATTTTTAACAAAGCGGCGGAAGCGATTTTTGAGGTTACCGGAAAAGAAATTCTGGGCCAATATTTTAATCCGGGTTTTGTCCAGAATCCGAAATATCGGCTTTTAGCGCAGGCGGTTTTCCCGTCTTTGGCCCAAGCCAGCCGGCGGCTCTCTGAGCCCGATGTCTGGCCGCAGATTGTTGATTTGTCATTTGAAAATCTGGCTTTAAGAGTTATGACCAGCCGGGTTGACGATCCCGCCGGCCGTCTTTTGGGTTTTTTCAAAATAGTCCAGAATCGCACCCGGGAAAAAGGATTGCTTCAGTCAAAAAGCGAGTTCATCACCGTGGCCGCTCATCAGTTAAGGACGCCTTTGACCGGCATCAGCTGGGCGCTTGAAACTTTAAATAAAGATTCGGATTTAAAGCCCGAATCCAAACAAATAATTGACGAGGCCTATACTAGCGTCCAGCGATTGGCGAAAATAGTCAACGACTTGCTTGCCGTGGCTAAAATAGAAGAGGGGAAATTCGGCTATCAATTGGAAAACGTCAATCTGACGGAATTTGCGACGGATATTTTAGCTTCGGCTAATCTTATAGCCAAGAAATTCGGCGTGAAGCTTTATTTTGATAAACCGGCCGAACCCATTGTCGTCAGAATTGATTCTCAAAAACTGGGAACGGTTTTCAATAATCTTTTGGATAACGCCATAAAATACAATATTGAAAACGGCGAAGTGGTCGTTAAAATAGAAAAACTCCCCGATAAACCTTTTGCCCAAGTCAGTATCAAAGATACCGGTACGGGTATTCCGAGTAATGAAATTAATAAACTTTTCACGAAGTTTTACCGGAGCGGTAATGTGGCCAATACCGTTGGCAGTGGCCTGGGGCTTTATATCGCCAAAAACATCATTCGCCGGCACGGCGGGGAAATTTGGGCCGAATCAGAGGTGGGCCGGGGCAGTACTTTCTATTTCACCTTGCCGACCGACCCCAAATTAATCCCGCCGACAGAGGTCTTCTATGAGGAGGAGTAAGGAGTTTTCTATTTCGCAAACCAAACTTGCCTTCGAAAACCAGAATAATTTTGCTCCAGCGGCAAAATTTTCTTTTCCCTCGGCGCTGAAATTCGCCTGCGGCGAAACCAAGCTTTCAGCGCCTGCGGGATATTTTCTCAGACAAGTTCGGTTTGCTCTTGGATTTTAGGTTGGTTACAGAAAAGTTTTTAATTTGTAGTGGTATAATTTTATTATGCCCGAGCTTCCAGAGGTAGAAACTACCGTCAGGGAATTAAGAAGTAAAATTATTGGCAGAAAAATTCTTAAAGTTTGGACGGATGTTGAAAAATTATTCAAGCCGGATTTTTTGACGTTTAAAAGAGGAGTAACCGGCCAAACTATTAAACAAATCAGCCGCCGGGGGAAAAACATAATCATAAAACTCGGTTCGGGCAAATATATCCTCGTCCATCAAAAAATGACAGGTTCGCTTTTATATGGAACCGAAATAAACCCCGTTAGAAATCGCATTTCTAACGGGGTAAAAAATCCTTATATTCATTTTATTCTTTATTTAGACAAGGGAATTTTAGCTTTGTCGGATTTAAGAAAATTTGCCAAGGTAGCTTTCATCCCTGATTTGAAAGCTTATCCGGATTACCAAAAATTAGGGCCGGAACCTTTCAGTAAGGAATTCACTTTGGAAAAATTCAGGGAAATTCTCGAAAAATCCAGAGGCAAAATCAAAAAAGTTCTTTTAGACCAGAATAAAATCGCCGGCATCGGCAATATCTATTCCGATGAAATTTTGTTTGAAGCGAAAATTTCGCCGCTTAGAGAAACTCAAAAACTAAAAGCAAAAGAAACTAAAATACTTTATTCGGCAATCAAGAAAATTTTAACAAAAGCGATAAAAGCCAAAGGCACCAGCGTTTCCGATTACCGCCGGCCGTCCGGCGAAAAAGGCAATTTCGCGAAATTTCT
>JAUYAV010000013.1 GCA_030693325.1 bacterium | reverse complement strand
TTGTCATCTCCAAATTAAAAGTGCACTGTTTTTAAAGGGAGTTACAATTTAAAAGTGCACTGTTTTTTGTGCCATACTTGTAAGAAAAAGGAGGTTTACAAGTATGGCACAATTACACAAAAGATTTACCGATCAACAGGTCAAAGAGCTTATGCAAAGGTATTCAAAGAAAGAGCTTAAACGAGAACACATACAACAAATGTTACAGATTAAAAGGCGGCAGTTTTTTAAATTATTTAAGGAATACAGCCAAAATCCTGAAACATTCTCCATCCAGTATAAACGCACTAATGCCACAAGGGCGATTGATCCTAAAATCGAAAAAAACATCATTAAAGAACTTGCCGTAGCCAAAGAATTTATTGTCAACAAACAGATGCCTATCTGGTCCTATAATTACAGCTTTATCAAGAACGGACTTGAGAAACTCTATAGGCAAAAAGTATCGTTATCTACCATTATTAACAAAGCTAAAAAATTCGGCTATTATCTCAACAGACCGGAGAAACGAAAAGCTCACGACCGAGAGGTTATTACCAACAATGTAGGCGAGCTTATTCAACACGACTCTTCTATTCATCTCTGGTCGCCTTACGCTAAAAACAAGTGGTGGCTAATTACTTCTATTGATGATTACAGCCGGTTTATGTTCTACGCTATGCTTGTATTAAGAGATGTAACCTTGGCCCATATTAGGTCTCTTCAGACGGTATTTTTAAGATACGGGCTGCCTTTAAACTTCTATGTGGACTGCGATTCCATCTTTAAGTTTATCCGAGGCAGAGACGAATTACATTATAAACATCACCTACAAACAGATGAAACTATGCCGCAATGGAAACAAGTCCTCAATGACTGCCAGGTCAAAGTCATCAATGCCTTGTCGCCTCAAGCCAAAGGCAAAATTGAGCGGCCTTACAGATGGATTCAAGATCATATTGTGCGTATCTGTGCCAGGGAAAATGTGACAACAATTGCGCAAGCTAATCAAATCTTAACCCGGGAAGTCTATGAGTATAACTATAAACGCGTCCACTCTACCACTGGCGAAATACCATATCTACGTTATCAAAGAGCGTTAAAAGATAATAAAAATGTGCTAAGAAAATTTATGATTCCACCGCCATATCAGTCTATCAAAGACATCTTCTGCTTTAGGTTAAACCGAACCGTTGATGCTTATAGAACCGTATCTGTCAATAACCTAAAACTTAGATTTAATAACGCACCTATTCATGAAGAAGTGAATTTACGTATTTACCCTTATACCACTGGCGGATTATCAGAAGTAAGATTCTGGCATAAAGACAGGCTTTTGGACATCCAAAAGGTTAAAACAGAACTACTAAAGATAGTGCACTTTTAATTTATAAAT
>JAUYAV010000012.1 GCA_030693325.1 bacterium | reverse complement strand
AAAGAAAATTTTTTCTGTTTTTATTCCTTTCCGTCAAATTTGATCGCAGAATATATTCAAAAAAGATTTAAGAATTTTTTTAAGAGCCGTATTTATTGCCCTGCCTTAAGCGGGGGCGAACGGCGGAGCAGGGCTTCAATATTTTAAATCCGCCATCCGCCCCGACCACCACCCCAAATAAAGATAAAATAATGTTAATTACATTGCGCCTTTATTTTCCTCCATTAATTATATTGCCCACCCTTGCGTAAACTCTCTTAGAAAATTTCTCCACTAAACTATAAATTACCGGTATCACCACTAAGGTTAACAAAGTGGAAACCAACAAGCCGCCAATCACGACAATTGCCATTGGTCGCATCATTTCCGAGCCTTCTTGCTTGGCTAAAGCCATTGGCAGCATGCCTAAGATAGTGGTTATTGAAGTAATAAGTATTGGACGCAAGCGGGTTGTTCCGCCTTCAACCAAAGCGTCAAATTTGCTTATGCCCTTTTTGCGCAGTTGATTAACATAATCAATCAAAACAATAGCGTTATTTACCACAATGCCAGCCAGCATAATTATTCCCATAAAAGACGGCAAAGACAAAGTCTGGCCGGTAATAAATAAGGCCAACCCCACTCCAATAAAAGCCAGGGGCATTTCAAACATAACAATAAAAGGATGGATTAGTGATTCAAACTGCGAAGCCATTACCATATAGACTAACAAAATTCCTAAAATCATGGCCCAGCCCAAAGTGCTAAAAGTGTCCTGCATTTGTTTATACGAACCGCCGTATTCTATAAAATATCCTGAAGGCAAATTGTAATCGCTTAATCTGTTTTTTATATCATTAACCACGCCGCCAACATCCCGGTCAAGCACATTAGCCGTAACCGCGACTACTCTTAATTGATCTTCACGATTAATTTTTATCGGACCCTCGCCTTTAGAAATGCGGGCCACTTGTTTTAAAGGTATCTGGCTGTTAGTCGGAGTAGTAATTGTTAAATTTTCTATTTGTTTAATATCGTCCCTGTAGATTTTATCATAACGCACCCTAATATCTGTTTCCTTGCCGCCTTGGCGCAATTGAGTAGCCACCGCGCCCTGCAGGGAATTTTTTATGGTTGAGCCGATTTGCCCGACTGTAAGCCCTAAATAAGACGCTCTTTCCCGATCAATGGTAATAACTAATTCCGGCTTGCTTTGGCTTAACGAAGTCCCAACATCACGCAGGCCCTCTATATTATTAATTTTTTGCGCAATCTCGTCTGACACATTTCTTAAAATATCTAAATCCTTGCCAAAAATTTTAATCTCAATTGGCGTCATGGCCCCGCCCATCATTATGCCGGCCATATCCATTGGATTAATTTCCAATCCTTTGATTGGCGGCCTATTTTTCCTGACTATTTCTTCAATTTGCGCGTTAGACAATTCCCTGTCTTGCTTATCTTTTAGCCGAATCAAAATCATGGCTTCATTAATGCCGCCGCCCATACCCATTGAACCTGCTTCCGCCATTTCCTGGCTTTGGCCCACAAAACTGGTGGCGCTGATTATACTATCGCCTGCTTTATCTAAAACAACATCTTCTACATAACCAGCCGCTTTGTTGGTTTGCTCTAATAATGATCCTACCGGCAGAGCAACTTGTAAAATCATCATACTGCTGTCGCTGGCTGGCATAAATTCCGTACCGATAAAGGGAATTAAAGCCGTGGTTATTATCAGCAAACCAACAGTAATTAGCATGGTTTTAACGCGATGGTTAAGCGACCAGATAAGAATTTTCTTATATCCTTTTTGAATTTTTTCAAAACGCCGCTCTCCTGACGCTGTTTTATAATCTTCTGCCTGTTCCTGTTTTTTAAAAATCTTTGAAGCGATCATTGGCACCAAAGTCAAAGCCACCAACAAAGAAGAAAACAAAGCAAAAATTATTGTTAGCGACAGCCCTCTGGATAACTGCCCGGCAATGCCTGCGCCTAAGGACATTGGCAAAAATACAGCAATAGTTGTTAGCGTGGACGCAGTAATAGCCAGTCCCACTTCATTGGAGCCGATTATCGCCGCTTTTTGCCTTTTGCCTATTTTTTCCAAATGCCGATAAATATTTTCAATTACCACAACCGCGTTATCAACTAACATGCCAATACCTAAAGCCAAGCCGCCCAAAGTCATCAAATTTAAGGTATAACCAACAGCATAAAGAGGTATAAAAGTGGCAATCAAGGACAAGGGAATAGCTATGGCAATAGCAAAAGTCGGCCGCCAATTACGCAGGAATAAATAAACTATCAGCACTGCCAATAAACCGCCGATTAAACCGCTTTGGGTTACGGAATCAGTTGAGGTTTTAATCATCTGGCTTTGATCCATAACCAAAGCAAATTCAACATCTTTTGGCAAATATTTTTGCAGTTCTGACAATTCCTGTTTAATCCTGTCAGCCACTTGGGTTGTGTTGGCTCCGGATTGCTTATTAATCATTATTAGCAAGCTGTCTTTTTTATTAGTTCGGCAATAGCTTCTTAATTCTTTATGCGTATCAATAACTTCCGCCACATCCTTTAAATAAACCGGCGCGCCGTTTTTAACAACAATAACCGTGTTTTTAATTTCTTCTAAATTTTTAAATTCACCGACAGTGCGCAAAGAAAATTCCAGTAAACCCTGTTCAATAAATCCGCCGGACAAATTAATATTTTCTCCCCGCAAAATTTGCGCGATTTGAGTCTGCGTTATGCCATAAGATTCTAGTTGCGGCTTGTTTAGTTTGATTAAAATTTCCCGTTCCTGACCGCCGCGCATTTCCATTGAAGCCACGCCATCCAATCTTTCAATTTTGTCTTTAACATTGTCTTCTAATAATTTTTTAAGCTCTAAAGTTGTTAAACTATCAGCAGTAACGCCATAACCAAGTACTGGCATAGCCCCAACATCCATTTTGAAAACCATGGGCTTATTAGCGTCCTGGGGCAAACAGTCTTCTATCAGTCCAATTTTATCCCGAATGTCTTGAGCCGCAAAATCAATATTAGCGCCGCTGTTAAATTCTATCGTTACAACCGACACCCCTTCCTGTGAAATTGAAGACACAGACTTAACATCTTTAACCGTGCTAACCGCGTCTTCAATCGGCTTAGTCAAGACATCCTCAATATCCTCGCTTGTTACGCCGCTGTATGAGGTAATAACGGAAACCACAGGAAATTCAATATCCGGCAGCATATCCAGCCCCAATCGGCTAAATGAAATAAAACCGAAAACCACAATGATTAAAACCATCATTGTTATGGTAACCGGCTTGTCAACTGAAAATTTTGGCAGATTCATAATATCTCTGTATTAATTTTTTTATTTTTGGTAAAAATTTAATAGTTGCTTCTTCCCCTGCTTTTATAATCTGCTTTGTTTCTCGGGTATTAAAAAATTTATTCCATCCTATCAATCCAATCTCGCCGACTTTTGGTTCAATAACCACATCCGCTGTTTTTAAACAATTTTGCGCCAAATGATAGCGCATTATATTTAAAGCCCTTATAGATACTCTGGGCAGTGATAGATTATTTCTTTTTAAGCCGTTTTCAAAATAATCATTATCTAAATTTACGACAATAACAATATCAGCTCCCATTTTCCGCGCTATATTGTCCGGTAATGGATTAGACAGGCCGCCGTCCGCCAATAGTTTCCCGTTATATTCTACGGGTTTAAAAATAGCCGGGACAGAAAGCGATGCCCTGATTGCTTTGATTATGTCGCCGCTGGCAATATTTATTTCCCGGCCAGTGATTAAATCGGTAGCTATTACGGTTAAAGGAATTTTTAAATCATTAAAATCAGGATTTTTTATCCATGATTTAATTAATTTTTCTATTTTATCGCCTTTTATAAGCCCTCCGCTTAAAGTTGGATCAAATAAATTTAGGATTGTCCGCCAATTAGTTTCTATGGCAATCTCTTCTATCTTCTTTACATCTTTATAAAGCGCGTAATGAGCTCCGATTAGGGCGCCAATGCTTGAGCCGGCAATAAAATCAATTGGAATATTATTTTTCTCTAAAACTTTAATAACGCCGATATGCGCCAATCCTTTGGCGCCGCCGCTGCCTAAAGCCAAGCCGATTTTTGGATATTTTTTATTTGTAATAACTTCTGATAATTTTTCCGCCATTGATTTATAAAATTTACAATCTTCGCATTTTTGCATATTTTATCACCTTCTTGCAAAATATAATTAATTATTATTAATATTTATTTCACCGCCCTCTTGCAATTCATAATTCCCTTCAATAACAATTATATCGCCTTCAACCAATCCTTCAATAATTTTTAATTCTTCATTATTAACAGCTTCAGTCTTAATATTTTTAATCTTTACAATAGAATTTTCAACCATATAAACTTTTTCAACCCCATCTTCAATAAATACCGCCGACTTGGGAATTGCTAAAACATTCTCCTGCTTGGCAGTAATAATTTTTACATCAGCCACCATGCCGGCTTTAATCCTTCCATCTTTGTTGTCTAACTGAATCTTGATAGGAAATTTCTTGCTCATGGCATCAGCCACTGAACTAATATAATAAACATGGCCAATAAATTCTTCATCCGGGTAAGCGGCTAAAGCAATTTTTGCCTCTTGCCCGATAGACGCTTGGCCAATATCAAATTCAGTTAAAGCCAATTCAATTTTTATGCCGCTGGTGTTGACAATACTAACAACCGGTTGGCCGGCCATTGCCATTTCACCGCTGTTAATAAATATTTGATTCGCCGCGCCTGAAATCGGAGCAAGAATTGTTGTATTGCTTAATTGCGCTTGCGCAGAATTTAATTGCCCTTGCGCCGCGGTAATCTGTAAATCTGCCCGTTTCTTGGCGCTTTCTATTCCGGCTTGAGCTGATTCAAGTTGTTTTTGAGCCGCGTCAATTCGTGTCTTTGCTTGGCTTTGCGCTAAAACCAATGCTTGTTTTGCTATGTCTAAACCGCTTTTTGCCGCGTCATAAGCGGACTGCGTTGTGTCACTGCTGGTCGTATCAGCTAATTTAGCGTTAATAATAGCTTGCTCCTTGGTCTGCAAAGCGCTAATAGCCGTATCAATACTTGTTAAATTAGTATTAATTAAAGTTTTTAAGGCAGACAGATTAGTGGCCGTAAAACCACTGCATGTTATAGTATTGTCTAATAAAATATTGGTTTGGTTTAATGTTTGTTTTATTAAGTCTAAATAACTATTAGCAGAATTCACTGCATTATCCATATTACTAAAAGAAGGATCTGCAGTTAAACTAGTATAATTATTTTTAGCTGTCTCATAGTTATTTTTAGCTTGCAAAAACATACTTTTTGTATCAGTCAAACTCTGCGTATTTTTAACTCCTAACACATTTTGATAGTCATCATTAGCAGTGGCATTGCCCGGGCTTTCGCCAATAATATCGCCTACGGCGATTAGGGCTGTATTAATAGCAGATAAATTGCTTTGCATGGTTGTTTTTATGCTATCATAAGCATTCTTAATTGTTTGCTTACTCGCGCTTTTGGTATTGCCCAATGATTTTTCCGCGCTTTCCACGGCAACTTTAGCCGCTGCCACAGCTAATTCAGCATTTCTAATATTTTCTTCTGTATTAATTTTAGTGTTGCTTAAATTGGTTTCTGCCGTCGTTACGGCTAATTCGGCCATGCTAATATCCTGATTGGTGGCGGCAATAGTATTGGTCAAATTAGCTTGAGCGTTATTGCAAGCCGCTAATAATGTTTGATCCTGCTCTAACTGAATTAAAGTTTGCCCTGCATGGACAGCGCTTCCTTCTTGCGCGTACATACCAACTATTTTGCCGCTCATTTTCGGACTTACCATCACCTCGCCCAAGGGCCGTGTCGCGCCGGAAAGAAAAATATCGCTGCTTATAGTTTTCGGCGCTAACTTATAAGTTAGCGCCGTAATGATATTTTCATCAACGGCTCCGGAGTTAATCGCTGATTCATTTTTATTAGCCAATAAACTATAGCCGGAAATAATCAACCCAATCATTAAAATAATGCCGATTATCGTCCTCCTCGTTTTTTTATTTGTCGCTATTAAGTTTTTCATATTTTTAAAAAAATACAGCCTAACTCTTGTTGATAAGACTGTAATTTGCTAAATTATTTATTAGTTGAAAATACCAAAGCAGTTATTTGATCTGCTATTTGTTCAGCATCCCAATCGCTATATTTCATAACAATATCACTGGTAATGACCGTATTTAAAACACCAATTATTAAAAAAGTTACTAAACGGCTATCCGTGCTTTTAGAAAAACCTCTATATTGCAAAATTTCTTTTATTAAAGGTTCTATTAAGTCAATGATTTTATTTTTTATTTTGCCTAACAATTGAATAATTTTTTTATCTTTTTTTGATAATCCCTGCATCATTAACTTTGCCAAGTCTTTTCTTTTTAAAGAAAAATCAATATAAGTAATTAGCAATTTATTAAATTTTTTCTCTAAAGAAATATCTTTTTTTAATACTTGTTCTAAAGCTTCACTGAATTCGGAAAAAGCCTCATTCAGAACATAAAAAAATAACTCCTCCTTGTCTTTAAAGTGATAATATAAAGCGGCCTTGGTGGTTTTAACCATATTGGCAATATCATTCATTGATACAGTCGCATAACTATATTTAGTAAAAAGCCGCTCCGCAATACAGATAATTTTGTCTTTAGTTGAATAGTTTTTAAATTTCGCTTGGCTAATATTGGTCATATTGTTAAGTTATTAAATTAGTTATCCAGTTATCCACAACTTACTTACCAGTCGGTAAGTATATTTACACTATATGTTATATTAAAATACTTGTCAAGATAATTTTTATTTTTGACAAATAATTTTTATCTTGCTAAATTAGTGTTATAAATAATACATACCCTTGCTACGGCTAAACGGTTTATTGAAGCCCTGCTCCGCCGTTCGCCCCCGCTTAAGGCAGGGCAATAAATACGGCTCTTAAAAAAATTCTTAAATCTTTTTTGAATATATTCTGCGATCAAATTTGACGGAAAGGAATAAAAACAGAAAAAATTTTCTTT
>JAUYAV010000011.1 GCA_030693325.1 bacterium | reverse complement strand
ACCCAAACGCACGCCGCGGTGGCCCATCATGGGGTTGGATTCATGAAGCGAATCCGCCCGTTTAGTTAATTCAGTCATGGAGATTTTTAAATTTTTAGCCAATTGTTCAAGTTTCGCTTTTTCGCGGGGGACAAATTCGTGTAAAGGCGGGTCAAGCAGCCGGAATACCACCGGAAATCCATCCATGGCTTTGAGCGTATTTTTTACATCCCGTTTTACGTAAAAAGATAATTCCTGGAGCGCCTTTTTTCTTTCGGCTTCGGTTTTCGAGACGATCATTTTACGCAAAAGAAATAAAGGCTCATCCGAATTTTTGCCGTAAAACATATGTTCAGTTCTAAAAAGTCCGATGCCTTCGGCGCCGAATTGCCTGGCTTTTTTGGCGTCTTCGGGAGTATCGGCATTGGTGCGAATTCCCAATTTTTTTATTGAACGGCAAACTTCCAAAAATTCGCTAAGAAGTTTATTTTCTTCGGAGGCATCAATCATCGGCAATCTTCCTTCATAAACATTTCCTTTGGTGCCGTTTAAAGTAATCCAATCGCCTTCGTTTAATATTTTTCCGTCAATATGGATTTGTTTTTTAGGATAATCAATATGTAAAGCGCCGCAACCCACAATACAGCATTTTCCCCAGCCGCGGGCTACCAGAGCCGCGTGGGATGTCATCCCGCCTCGGGCAGTGAGAATGGCTTGAGCCGCGCGCATTCCTTCAACGTCTTCAGGGCTGGTTTCTTCGCGCACTAAAATTACTTTTTTATTTTCTTTGGCCCAAGCTACGGCTTCATGGCTGGAAAAAACAATTTGACCGCCGGCTCCGCCCGGTCCGGCGGGCAAACCTTTGGCCAAAGGTTTTTGTTTTGATTCCGCTTTAGGGTCAATTATCGGATGCAGTAATTCTTCCAATTGGCTGGGTGTAACACGCATCGCCGCTTCTTCTTTGGTAATCAGTTTTTCTTTTAGCATATCCATCGCCATTTTTACCGCCGCCGGTCCGTTGCGTTTACCGGTGCGGCACTGAAGCATAAATAAGCGGTCTTTCTCAATCGTAAATTCAATATCCTGCATGTCGCGGTAATGTTTTTCCAAACGGTTCTGGATACTGAACAGTTCTTTGTAAAGTTTGGGCATGGCTTTTTCCAAAGATACCAAGTTTTTATTATGTCCGGATTTGGAAGATTCGTTTATGGGCGCCGGCGTGCGGATGCCCGCCACCACGTCTTCGCCTTGGGCGTTGATCAGATATTCGCCGTAGAATTTATTCTCGCCGTTTCCGGGATTGCGGGTGAAAGCCACGCCGGTGGCCGAGTCATTGCCCATATTTCCAAAGACCATGCTTTGAACATTTACCGCCGTGCCCCACTCGTCGGGAATGCCCTCAATTCTTCGGTAGCTGATTGCCCGTTTGCCGTTCCATGAGGCGAAAACTGCGCCGATGCCGCCCCATAATTGCTCTTCTGGATTGTCGGGAAATTCTTTTTTCAAAACTGATCTGATTTTTTCCTTGAATAATTCGCAGAGTTTTTTTAAATCAGCCACGGTTAAATCCGTATCCGAGGAGTATTCTTTTTCTTTTTTAAGATTGCCCATTATTTTTTCCAGCTGTTTGCGGATGCCCTGCTCGTCTTTGGGTTCAATGCCGGCGGCTTTTTCCATGACCACATCCGAATACATCATTATCAACCGGCGGTAAGCGTCATATACGAATTTTTCATTTCCATTGCTTTGTTTTATCAACCCGGGAATAGTTTTTTCGGTTAGTCCGACATTTAAAATAGTTTCCATCATTCCGGGCATGGATTTGCGCGCCCCGGAGCGTACCGAAACCAAAAGGGGATTAATAGGGTCGCCGAATTTTCTTCCCATTAATTTTTCTATTTTTCTTAACGCTTTTTCTGCTTCTTCTTTCAGATTTTCAGGATAGATTTTTTTATTTTGATAATAAGCGCAGACCTCGGTGGTAATGGTAAAGCCGGGCGGAACGGGAAGCTTAAGGTCTTTATGCCCGGCCATTTCAGCCAGGTTGGCGCCTTTTCCTCCCAAAAGATTTTTCATGCTTTCATTGCCGTCGGCCTTTTCTCCGCCAAAAAAATAAACCCCGTTAGAAATTCCGTTAGTAATTATTTTTCCCGCAGAAACTTTTTTATTTCTAACGGGGTAAACCATTTTTGTAATTTTTTTTAAACATAATTCCTATTATATACAGGATTAAGAAATTTTCAACCAAAATCGCCAAGAATCCACGCAACGGCTCAACGGGGATTTTCGTTGAGCCGTTGAAAATTGGCTACTATTGTAATTCCACGATCGTGGAATTACAATAGTAGCCGACTAAAAGTAACTGATTAAAATTTTTCTTTAATTATTCTATTCTGCTAAAAATCCCGACAGGTTCGCTTTATCTCCAATTTTTAAGCCGATTTTTCCGGCGAGGCCTCCGTTTATTTCTAAAACATATTCGGCGTTTTTATCGGGGTTTATGTAAAAACAGGGAGATTCTTCAGGGCAGGGCTGGGTATTTTCGCTGACAAAAACCACTTCTTTGTTTTCGTTAATCCATATTATATCCAGAGGGATTAAAGTATTTTTCATCCAAAAGGGATATTTGCCTTCTTTTTTGAAAATAAAAAACATGCCTTTGTCTGCTGCTAAATTTTCTCTAAACATCAAGCCGCGGCTCATTTCGGCGGTGGTTTTGGCCAACTCGACATCAAAGCAATAATTTTTAAAACAAACTCGGTTTGATTTTTCTTTTATTAAAACTACCGCGGCTACCGCCAGAATTACAAAGAAAACAATCAATAAATTTTTTCTTTTCATGTCGTAATATTTTATAGATTCAAAATTTTTGCTGCGGTTTCGGTGCGGCAATCTTTTGCGGAAATAATATTTTTTTCTAAATGAGCAGCTGCCGTTTCCGTGAATTTTAAACCGGTTGCCGTAGATACCACTACAACTCGTTTTCCTTTCTTAATCCAGCCTTTATTCACCGCGTTCCGAATTCCTGCCAGAGCCATGCCGGTTTGAGGACAAACAAAATATCCATCTCTACCGCAGACAGAGACAGCTTCATTAAGGTCCCGTTCGCTGGCAATTTGCATAGCGCCGTTGGAATAAATTATTTCTCGCATTACTTTATCGCGAGAAACCGGATTACCGATTCGAGCGGCAGTGGCGGATGTTTCGCCGACTTTAATCGGCTGATAATTTGATTTCCATTTGTCCAAAAAAATCTGGCTGTCTTTTTCCGTTAAATTCCATGATTTCGCCAGGGGATTGGCGGCCTCTGACTGGCAACCAAGGATTTGAGAAATTTTTTTAAATCCGAATTTTTTCATTAATCTCATCGCCTTTCCGATGGATGAACAGTTGCTGCCGTTTCCGACTGGAACCGCAATCCAATCAGGCAATTGCCACTTAAAATACTGGGCAATTTGGAAAACCGTGGCTTGGTGCCCTTCTATCCGGGCAGGGTTTAAGCTATTGGCAGGATAAACTCCGTAATTTGCAACCAGTTCTTTCATCACTTTCATGCAATCGTCAAAGTCGCCGGGGAGAAGAATAACCTTTGCTCCATAAACCAAAGGCTGGGCTAATTGCACCGGCGTTATTTTTCCTTTGGGCAATAAAACAGCGCATTGGATTCCGGCTGCGGCCGCATAAGCAGCCGCCATCGCCGAAGTATCTCCGGTGGAAGCGCAGGCGACAGCTTTGATTCCGGCCGCTTTCGCGACAGACATCATTACCGTTCCGCCGAAATCCTTGAACGAACCCGTTGGCGTCATTCCTTCAAGAATCAGATAAAGCTCAATATCGCCGACCCATTCTCTTAAATGTTTTCCGGCGCAGACAATCGGAACGAATCCTTCGCGCAAAGTGACAATGTAGTCATCCGGCAGAAAGGGCATTACCCATTCTTTAAAACGCCAGACGCCGGAACAATCTGAAGGATTTTTGGAATGGAAAGCGCTGGAAATAATTCGGGAATCAAAGACGCCAATATAACGAGCGCGGCTTCCTTCCTGTAAATTAAAATCGTGCTCTATGTCATATAAATTTCCGCACTTAGGACACTCAAATTTCCTCTCATCCAATAAATCCGTTTTATAGCCGCATCCGATACAAGACAACCAACTTTGTTTAATGGTAAAAGGTTTTTGCATTTTTACTTCTTTCTTACATCTTAATTAATATAATTTGGAATTTCGTTTTCAACTATCTGACAACCAACTTTACTGTTTATATTATATGCCTTTTTGGTATAATTATTCAAAGGTCAGAATAAAAAATTAATAAAAGTAAGCATAAATTTATGCAATTCAATAAGAAACTGGCGCTACGGGTGATTGTATTAATAGTCGGTTTGGCTCTGATAATTTCAGGCGTTATTAAAATCGTCGGAGGATTGAAGGACACAAAGGATTCTAATACCATTAATAAATTTAATGAAATTTATGCTCTGGGAGGACAAATAGGCGAAGAAATGAAAATAACCGGCGCCTTGCTCAATGGCATATCCGGCAAGGAGCAGGCGAAGGACTATGCCGGAGCGGTTAAGGATATAAGCACGGCCATTTCAGATATTGATAATGTAATTTCCGAGTTTAATGTTCTGAATATTAAAATTTCCGAGTTTAAGAAAATACTGGGGGATGACCCCGATCAAGCCGTGAAACAAAGCGGTTTGAAATTAGTCGATTTATTGGAACAAAGAAATATTGCTTCATTAGACCTTATAAACAACACAAAACAGTTTGTTGTTTTATCTAAAACTTATTATGAAGAATTAGCAGCCGGGAAAACCGAAGTCAAAATTGACGAGATCCAAGCAAATAGTTTCATTCAGAAAATTACCCAAGCTGATAAAACTCTATTGGTATTAACACCCCAAGTCAACACTGCTACGCAGGATTTTGCCAAAATCGCCAACTTCCAGCTGAAAACAAAATAAATTAATAAAAAAATCAGGCCTAGAAATAGGCCTGATTTTTATTTATCTGTTTTACAGAATTGATTCTTAAATGCGAGTTACGTTTGTTGCGTTGGGTCCTTTCGGAGAATCAGTTTTGTCAAAAGACAATCTGTCACCCTCTTTCAACTCTTCAAACTTTACACCTTTAAGTTCATTGCCGTGGAAAAACAAATCTTTTTCTTCGCCATCAACGGTAATAAATCCAAATCCTTTATCTGTAAGTTTTTTTATTATTCCTTCCATAGTTGTTAAGTTAGTTTAATTAATGTTTTAAGGTTTTATCCTAAAGTTTAGTTTTCCGATGAAGCTCGACGAAATTTCATAGATAACTATCTTAGAAAGAACGTTAACATATAAAAACAAATTAGTCAATTAAATAATTCTCCGGGACTAACCGGCTTTTCCGGTTGCCAACTGGCCGCAAGCGCCTTCAATATCTTGGCCGAAGCTATGTCTTTGAGTAACCGTTACGCCCTCTTTTTCTAAAATTTCTTTGAACCTTTTAATTTTTGAAGGGAGAGAGGGCTCAAAGATTCCGGTAAAGTTGCAGGGAATCAGATTGACAAAACAAAGAGGTCTTTTTATCAGTTCGGCTAATTTTTCAGCCTGCTTTTCGGAATCGTTCAAATTTTTTATCATTATATATTCAAACATTACCCGCCGTCGGGTTTTTTTGATGTAGTCGTCAACCGCGTTTAAAATTTTTTTGATGGAATATTTTTTGTTAATCGGCATTAATTTTGAGCGGAGTTTGTCATCGGGCGCGTGGAGGGAAACGGCTAAATTTATTTGCAATCCTTCTTCGGCTAATTTCTCAATTCCCTCAACAATTCCAATCGTAGAGATTGAAAAATGCCTGGCTCCCAAATTAAATCCCTCTTCATTATTCAGAATTTTAATCGCCTCTATCACATTTTCATAATTTAAAAACGGCTCTCCCATCCCCATAAAGACAACGCTGGCAACCCTTTCCTTATCTTTTTTTAAATAACGGGCAAAAAATAAAACCTGTTCAATAATTTCCCAGACCTCAAGGTTTCTTTTAAATCCTAATTTTCCGGTGGCGCAAAAAGAACAATTCAAAAGGCAGCCGACCTGCGAAGAAACGCAAACAGTATTTCTTTTGTCTTTGTGGCGCATTAAAACCGTTTCAATTTTCAAATCGTCTTTTAGGGCGATAAGGGCTTTTATCGCGTTTTTGTCTTTAGAAACAAATGTTTTCGCCGATATTTCAATCGGGCATTTTTTATCTAATTCTTCTCTTAGGATTAACGGTAGGGCCATCGCTTCCTGCCAGTTTTGGATTAAATCTTTAAAAAGGGCTTTTTGGGCCTGTTCCAACCGATATTTTGGTTCTTTCTCGAATAATTTTTTAAATTGGATTAAATCCATAATGAAATTCTAACAAAGAAATGAAAAATCCCCAATGAAGGGGATTTTTCAATACGCTTAAAGCGTTCTGAGATTATCGTCCGAAACCACCGCCGAAGCCACCGCGGCCTCCGCGATCGCCACGGTCAAATCCGCCTGTCCGAGGAGCGCGAGGTTCCATCGGGCGAGCTTCATTTACCGTAACAGTCCGGCCATCAAGCTCTTTGCCATTGAACATTTCAATCGCTTTTAAAGCTTCTTCGTCGGATGACATTTCCACAAAACCGAATCCTTTTGAACGTCCAGACATTCTGTCAATAATGACAGTCGCTGTTTCAACGGCTCCGGCTTTGGCGAATGTTTCTTTCAGAGTATCTGCAGTGGTGTCGTATGACAGTCCACCTACATATAATTTTTTTGCCATAATATTTTCTTGTATTAAATTAATAATGAGTAAGTCGACCTAACTTCTTTACCTCTTGAACTTGCGCACTATTACGTTATACAAGGAAAGAGAACCAGAAACTTACTTTTTCATATTACCTTATAATCTGAAATAAGTCAAGAGCGATAATGAAATCTATTTTTTGCCCGTTTGCCTTGAACGTTTTTATGTTTGAGCGGACTATGAGGTGTTTTCTGATTGTCAGCGGGGCTTTCTGAAATAATTTCTCCTCCGCATGAACGAATGAACTGTTCGCGCATTGCGGTAATTTTGTTTTCTGTTGTTTTGTTAAATATACTCATTGCCTGTTCGGATTGCGCGCGAAATTTTACATCTTGAGCTAACACCTCAGGGTGTACTTTAAATGTATGTTCGTTCCAGCCGAGAAGATACAGGCCCGAAAGCCGCCTGACGCGCGAGAGTGCGACGTAACCCTGCCCGAATTCAAAAACAGCGCTTAAATCCATCACTGCTTCGTCCAAACTCATGCCCTGGCTTTTATGCACTGTAATGGCCCAGGCAAGACGAAGCGGCAGTTGCGTAATCCGCGCGCGAATTTTTCCGTCTTCTTCCACTGTCCAGCCCATCGGTTCAACTTCAATCATTTTTCCGCTCCGCGTTTCCACAATCGGATAACCGGTGTACTCGCTAAATTTTTTAACCAGGCCGAGCGTGCCGTTCATAAATCCTTCTTTCGGACTGTTTTTTGTGAACATAATCGCCGCTCCGATTTTAAGATAAAGCGTTTCTGGCGAAAGACATCCTCTTTTCAGCGCGGCGGCAACAGCCTCCGGACCCTGCGAGGACATATTAAATACGCGCGACACGCCGGAAAGTTTCGCGAGCACTTCGTTATTAACGCGATCCACATCGGCATTATGCGAAAAAAGTTTCAGCATGCCGTTTGGCGCGGCATGATGTTCAATTTTTCTTGTTTCAATGCGCCGCAAGTGATTATCATCAAATACATTGCTCCGCATTGCCGAGAGCAAGGCGAGAAAATTTTTATCGTCCTGCCGGTATTGTTCGGTGAGATAGCACACAATCGGATTCGCTCGTTCCCAGGCCGGAGAATCATAAGCAAAACGGCATACCGGCTCTTCAATGAGCGCGGCCGGCGTTTTGTTTTCCGCTTCCTTTTCCATAATCGGCGGCAACTGGAAAAAATCGCCGACTAAAATAATTTGGATACCGCCGAATGGCTTCGGATTCTGTTTTATTTCGCGGCAAACAGCATCAATCATGGAAAAAACTTTTGGAGGAAGCATAGAGACTTCGTCTATGATAAGAATTTTTGCGCGCTGGACGCGTTTCGCGACGAGTTTGTTTGACGCGATTTTATTAAGATCTGATTTGCTCAAATTTGTTTTAATTCCGATGCCGCTCCAGGAGTGGATCGTTATTCCGCCTATGTGTGTCGCGGCAATGCCGGTTGAAGCCGCGATTGCCGGCTCAATGCCCTGCGCGCGCAAATATTCCACGTACTCATTAATAGTATGCGTTTTGCCGGATCCCGGTTCGCCGGTTAAAAAAATATTCGCGCCGGTTTTCAATATTGATAGCGCTTGAGATTGGGTCATATAAATTTATCTGAACTATTCGCTTATTTTAGAGCATTATCGCAGAAAAATATACGCGAAAAAGCTTATTCACGGCTTTTTCCGGCGATATAGCCGGTACTCCAGCACATTTGCAGGTTAAAGCCGCCGGTTTTGCCGTCAACGTCAATAATTTCTCCCGCGAAAAACAAGTTATTAATTATTTTTGATTTCATTGTTTTGTGATCTATTTCTTCCAAAAATACTCCTCCTCTCGTAACTTTGGCTTCGTCAAAACCTAAAATACTTTCTGCGGCAACCTCAAGATTTTTTAAAGTTTTTACTATTATTGCTCTTTCCGGCCTTGAGATATTACTCGCTATTTTATTTTTATTTACGCCTGTAATATCCAATAGGACCTCAGCTAATTTTTCGGGCACAAAATCCGATAATGTGTTTTTAATATTTTTTTTCGGATATCTTTTAGAAGTTTCTTCAAGTTTTTTCAAAAGCTCTTCTTGGGTTAGCGCCGGAAACAAATCAAGGCATATTTTTACGCCATCTTTTTCTAATAGTTCTCCGACTTTGGCGCTGATATTTAAAACAGCCGGCCCGCTTATGCCAAAATGAGTAAACAAAATTTCTCCTTTCTCGCTGAATTGTTTTTTACCTGCTTGACCGGCAGGCAGGCCATTTTTTGAAACATTTATTTTAACGTCTCTTAAACTTATTCCCTGCAGATTTTTAACCCATTCCTCTTTTAATTTTATCGGCGACAAAGCGGGCATCGGTTTCACAATCGTATGCCCTAATTTTTCAGCTAATTTATAGCCCAAACCGTCAGAGCCGGTCAAAGGATAAGATTTTCCGCCGGTACAAAATATATATTTTTCAGCCGTAATTTCTCTGTCTTTTAAAATTAGTTTGCTGATTTTTCTTCGCCCTGCCGTAGCCTTCGGCGAAGGCGGGTTGCCTTCCATTTCAACAGACGCAACTTCGGAATTAAAAAGTATATTCACCTTGTTTTTCGCTAAATATTTATTTAACGCTTCCAAAACTTTTTCCGAGTCATCGCTTTTCGGGAAAACTCTTTTTCCTTCCTCAATTTTAGTTTTTACTCCCAGTTTTTCAAAAAAATTAATAACTTCTTTCGGCCCGAAAACGGAAAAAGCGTGAAAGAGAAATTCTCCGTTATTATAGTTTTTTACCAGCTCGGGTAAATTAAATTCCGCGTTGGTCAGGTTGCACCTGCCATTGCCGGTTAAAAGAAGTTTTTTGCCAAGCTGTTTGTTCTTTTCTATCAATACAACTTTAGCGCCCGATTCCGCCGCTACGCCGGCCGCTATCATTCCGGCAGGCCCTGCTCCGACAACGGCAATATCAAATTTATTTTCTTTTATCATAAAATAATAATTTGGAGTTTGGCTATTTATCCAAATCAAGCGTTTCGTCAATTCTAATTTTTTCCACAAATTCGCTTATGTGAGAAACAAGTATCATCGCGCCTTCATATTTATTAAGAGCTTCCGCAATGACCGGAATATGCCGAAAATTAATATGGTTTGTGGGTTCGTCAAGGATAAGAAGGCCGGGGCGCGTGAGCACGAGCCGCGCGAATGCGACTAGTCCTTTTTGGCCCTCGGACAAATTTCCTATTTTTATGTGCATCAAGTCGGAGGTTATCAAAAACCCCGCGGCGACACTGCGCATTTCTTCCTCGGTTTTTTCATCGGCGACCGCTATAAGCGAATCGCGCACCGTATCCTCAAAATTGAGGGTTGAAAAATCCTGCTTGTAATAATAAACGCGCACGCCGTGGGCGATATGAGCGCCTTTTGAAGCGTTTCCGGCGATTGATTCAAGAAGCGTGGATTTGCCGATGCCGTTCGGCCCGGAAAGAAGCAAATGCATTTTTCTTCTGAGCGAGATATTCGCTTTTTTTACGGTTGCCTTATGGTTTCTTATCACGGAGAATGAAGTGATTTTTATAATTTCACCCACGAGCTCGGGCTGGGAGGGGATAATAAAAGGGCGGATGGTTTTATCTTCTTTCCTGACTTCAACTTTGTTTTCTTCGTATTCTTCCGCTTTTTCTCGCATGCGTCTTGCCACCAATCTCAATTTGCCGCCTTTATGCGCGAAAAAATTGGCCTTATCCTTGTTTTCCTGGATTTCTTTCGCGAGCCGGGCATTTTCCCTGTTCTCTTTTTCCATGCGGGCCGTTATCTCTTTTACCACGTCAAAATAATTGCCGAAGTACTGTTCTATTTTTTTAGTAAAGACATCAAGATAAAGAACGCCGTCGGTGAATGAATTTAAGAAATCGGAATCATGAGAAATGACGATTACCGTTTTTTTGTAGTTTTTTAAAAATGCGGTCAGATGCGCTACTCCGGCTTTATCCAGATTATTTGTCGGCTCGTCAAGAAGCAAAATGTCCGGGTTTTGGATGATGGCCGAGGCGAGGAGGAGGCGCGCTTGCTGTCCGCCGGAAAATGATTTGATTATTCTGTCGTGAGGGGCGGAAAGATTCACTACTTCCAGCACTTCATCTATTTTGGGGTCAATGTCGTATATTTTTTTTGGAAAGCGTTTTCCAAAAAATTCTCTTACGGTGATATCCATTTCTTTCCGGGGCATCACTTGCGGAGCTGTGGCGGTGGAAAGGTCCGGGTCCATGCGTATTTTTCCGGATTCCGGCGCGATGGTGCCCATAATAAGGCCGAAAAGCGTGGACTTGCCGGCGCCATTCTGGCCCATAAGCGTCACCTTCATTCCGCGGCGCACGGAAAAACTCACCTCCTCAAGGAGGCGTTTATTGTGTCCATATTCAAAAGACACCTTATCAAATCTCACCACCATTTCATTTTCGGACATAGAATAGAAGATTACCTCATCTTTCCGAAAATGGGAAACGGGTTTTATCAATTATTTAATTCAGAACCCGGCAAATTTGATTCCGAACGCTGAATTTTGAAAAACTTTTAATAAAATAATTTTTGCCCGCCCTCGCTTTTCCGCCGCCGCCGAATTTCGTGCCAGCGTTAGCTGGCGCGCCGCTCAAATTAGATGCTTTTCAATTTGACGCAAAATGTCTGACAAATTTCTAAAATCACCATTAAATCCAAAATTCATAAAATTTCTTATCGTAATACTCTTTGTTCTTTTTCTACCTCGTTTGTCCAATTTTTCAATTCTTATTGTAAGATTTTTAGGCAAACTTCCATTATTACTATCAACAAAATTAACAACGAGTAAATTTTTCTGTTCATTTAAACTCTTCAAACCCTCGTGTATCTCACTGGTTGCGTCAAAATTCTTAACCGCTAAAACTTCTTTACTCCCATCATTTTTTCCATATAGCCGGTGTTCAAATCTACCAAAAACCGAGCTGAAATTTGGACATGCACTAAACGCACCTGGTCTTTGTCCAAAAGTTTGCCCAACAAATAAATCGCTATTTTTCGTCAAAATACTTTGAAGTGCATTGATAAATACCTGAAATGAACGTTTTCCAACCTCAAGCACTTGGGGTTCTATTTCTTCTATGGCATTATTCACATCTTCAATTAAAACTTCCATTCTCTTTTGAGGTTCTTTTACGTCATTATATAAATCTTCAAATTTTGAATATATTGAATACAGATTAACGTCGCTCAAATTCTTTCCGTCTTTGCCATCAGTAACTTCCTCATAATCTTCAAAATTTTTATCACTATAACAGGCGGGTAAATAATTAAGATCATTAGCAACCCTTATTAGTTTTTCAAATGCGCTAAGGAACCTCTCTTCCTCTTTGAAAAGTTGGTCTGCCGTTTCTATCGGCTTATATTCTCCAGTCCATCTAAATTCCGTTTCCTTCTTGGTCCCGTTGGAATCATTTACATCTTTAGTGCCAATAATTTCAAGAATCCCAAACCTTTGCAGATAGCTTAATAAAGATTGAATGTATGCTGATTCGTTATCTATGATGATTGAAAAATTTTTCTTGAAATACTGATTTAAAAAGTCGAAAATCCCTTTTTGTAGAGCCGAATTTTCTTTCCAGTATTTCTTAGCTCGTCTGTGATATTTATCACAGAATTTTGCACCGTAGATATATAATTTTGCCGCCTCTTCAAAAAGACGGTCATAATCATTCATTGAATCTATATCAAAGAAAATCCTATTGTCTTCTATGTGGACTAAATCATTTATTAAGTTTTTTAGAGAAAAGAAATCATTTTTTGCGCGAAATAACAAATAATTTTTAAGTTGTTTGTAATCTTCGTCAGATACATTATCTTTTTCTGAAAAAATATCATTAAAATATTTTTCTAAATCGTCTGTCGTCGGCAAAGGTAAATAATATACATGCGTGAATAAAGTCGGGAAAATACCCCCTTCCTCGGCTTTTAATCCCCGATCTTTTTCTGTAAGTAAATATGCTTCCTCACCAGTAATAAAAATAAACTTAGCGAAAGAACGCGAAAATAGGTTTTTATACTCCTTGATTAGTTTTAATGCTTGGCCCTCGTCCGCAATTTTGTCTAATTCATCAATGACAAAGACTAATTTTTTATCCCTTTGTTTCCTCAGCCAGCGTTCAAATAAAAGCTCTATATAGTCATCAGAATTTTCTATTATGGTTTCTTGTCCGAAAATTCCATGAAGTTTATTTGTCCATTTTGTTTTCCATATAAAAGATACCGGTATACTTATTGTGCCCAAAATACCAATAACTTTAACCCACCAAATTTCATTCATTATTCCTACAGTAGCTAAAACGGAGCCTGAAATAGCAAAAATGTGCCTTATATTAAACTCCTTTGTTAAGCCAACTTCTTTTTCAGAAACTTTTTCTTCAGATTCTTGGATGAATTTATATTCTTTAAATTTTCCTAAGGTTTTATAATATAAATCCTTAATTTCAGAATCTTTGTCCTTAAATTCAAAATACGCAGAACGAATCAAAGAGTTCAAAAGTTCTCTCTTGGGCAAGCCTTCTTTCCCACAACAACTCATAACATGGCCGGCATTTACAAAAATCGGATAAACATCTTTGGTAGCCTCACTCAATGCCTTATGGACAAAAGATGTTTTCCCAACTCCCCGCACGGAAGAAATTAAAATAGAGGCTGAATTATTATTTACTAAAGTAAATTTTAGGTTTTGTAGTTCATCCTCACGGCCGACATAAACTCCGGGTGTTTTATCACCGAAAACAAAAGTTTCTGCCCAATTATTTTTTAAATAAACCTTACCCATATTATTCGCTTATTATCATAATTTTTTTTTAGAGTTTCCATTACTCAAAACAATTTACATACTAACTTCTATTTCCCTTTTTAATATTACATGGGCGACACCGTAATTCTGCGTTTGAAAGTTCGGTTCTACCACCCTTACTCCACGGGTCTTTATGATCCATTGTCAATTCTTCTACGTAAAAATACTTTTTGCAATCGGCGCATTGATATTTATTTTCTTTGTTCGGTTTCTTTTTTCTTAAAAATTCTTTTTTATCATCGCTTGAAAATAATCGTTTATCATCAACGCTAATATTATTTACAATAGCTTGAATAATATCTTCTATTTCTTTTGATTTATCTGTAAGTTTAGCATCATCGCTCTTCAAATATCTTTTAACACGAGAGTTAATTTCATCCTTATTCTGTTTCCAAATAACTGCATCTTTAAAATATTTTCTCGCCAAATTAAAATAAACATCTAACTGACCATATTCTTCAAATATTTCACTAACAAATTTGATATATTTGCCAATTTCTATTTGGTTATCAGCGAAAGTATTATTCTGACATTTATTCACATAATCATTTATAGTATGAGCGTCTTTTGCTAAATCCTTCAATGTCATTAATAATTGCAAAGTTCTATACTGATTTTTACCGCGGCTATTAGAACCAAAAACCCTTAACGCATCTCTGTCTTGCCCAACATAAGCGGTTAAACCCCTTAAATACTCGCCATGGAAAAGACCATTTAATACTTCATAAGGAGAAAGTGGCACGCCTAAAGTATTAATTCTTCTAAATATTTCTCTTTTTAGTTGCTCTTTCCCCTCACAAATAATAATTGAAAGCTCGGTATCATTTATTATATTTTGAATTTTCTTGTCGGTTTGTTTCCACAATTTATCTTGATATTGAATATCATTCTCAACAAATTTCTTAATAGATTCTATTCTTTGCTTACCATCTAAAACTTCCAAAATGCCATCTTTATTTTTCCAAAAATAAAATGCTGGCAAAGGAATTCCATTTACAATGCTATCTATTACCAGCATTTGTTTTTCAGCGTCATAAACAATTTCTCTCTGAAGTTCTATATCGCTGATAATTTTTCCATCTCTAACTTGTTCGTATAAATTTTTGATATTCATATTATTTGTCGTTCTTAATTACTTTTTTATTTTTTATTAATATTCTTTCAAAGGGAGCCTTAAATGGCTTACCATCTTTTTCAATCCAAAGGGTTGCTTTATCGCCCTTAAATCTTATCGTTTTTTTTACCTGCACACCCTTACCAATTATTTTAAATTGATTGGGATTAAATTTCTGTAAAAATGTTATTGGCACTCCCATCACGCCGACATAATCGAATGGTATTTTAAGTGTTTTTTCGACGTCTATGCCGTTGTAATTATAATATTTTGGATATTTTTCAGGGCTATAGCTCTCAGTTAAAATCATTTTATCATGCCTATAAGCAACATCAAAATTTGTATACCACTTACAGGCTCTGGAAACTGAACCTTCGGGGTTTTTAGAAAGAACAAGCGTGCCATCTAACAATCTAAATCCGGACAATTGCTTCGCGTAACCAAGCCACATTTCATTGCTTTCTATGTGAGTAAAAATGTCCCTATAAGTTATAGCCGTGAGTGGTCCGATAACTAAAAACTTCATTTCATTTTTGAACATCGTATCAATAAATTCTCTAAATTTGCTAAATGGCGGGTTTGTTATGACAATATCGTATTTTGAATAATTAACATCTTGAAATTTCACACCTTTACCTGTAGCAGGATTATACCCACTCACTGAAATTGAAGTTATGCCATAAGCATCGGCATGGGCAACTAAAAATTTTACAAAATTGCATTTAATCAAAGCTAAATCTTTTTCTACTTTTTCTTTAGAGGCCTTTATATCTATTTTTTTTATTGTGCCTCCAGCATCTAATAAATTAGACGAGGCGACAAACCCTTCTTCTTTATAGACAAGTTCTTCGTTATAACTTTCATCCCAATCGCAAGGACATAAAATTCTTTTCCCTTTTAGTTGTTCTTTATAAAGAGAAACTTCATTGGCAATATCCTCAAAAAGAGTATAAAACTCATCGTCCTTAACCTTATTTGCTTTATATAATGACTTTTTTGTTCCCATATTTTTATTTAAATAATTCAGCTACCGGTACTCCTTCGCCTTTCGGCTTCGGAAGGGCAAGCACGCCCCGCCTTCGCCATAAGGCTACGGACGGGCAGGCGAGGGCTTTGGCTAGTTTTTCTAATGTGTCCATAGCTTGGTTAAACATGCGAAAGGATATTATTGATATTAACTGGTACAAATGTGACATTCGGGTACGCTTTCAAAAACTGCTTCGGAGCCGAGACAACGTCTTTCCACTTACACTCAAAGGCGGAAATATTTGGTCCGTTTTTTTCTATCACATCAATCTCTTGGCCCGTCCGTGTCCGCCAAAACATAATTTCCGGAGGGAAAATTTCCAAAGAACCTTTTTTCATTCGCTCGCTGACAAAAAAGTTTTCAAAAATTACTCCCTTGTCACTGCGTTCTGGCATAGACGAAACAATATCCACTAGCGCATTACGAACCCCTATATCTAGAAAAAATATTTTAAAACCTTTCTTAATCTCATTGCGCGGATTATTGGAAAAGGAATAAATTCTTTTGATGATGAAAGATTGTTCAAGAAGCCGCAAATAGCGATTTACTGTTGCCCGCGTGACACCGAGGCCTTGAGATAGCTCATTGATCGATACCGTGGAACCAATTTGCAATGCCAGCATTTTGAGCAAATCTTCAAAAATCTTTGGGTTACGAATGACCTCAAAAACGAAAATATCTTTATACAGATAATTGGTGGCAATATTTCGTATTGAAAACAATTTATCTTCAATCGTTTCAGCCGCGATAGTGGCGGGGTATGACCCAAACTGCATAATATTGAAAAGATCCGCCTCGCAAAAATCTGGATATGCAGAAGTTATTTCATTCAAAGAAAGCGGCAAAAGAGTAAATTCGTAGGCTCGGCCAGTCATCGGCTCTTTGATTTTATTTGCAAGATCAAACGATGAAGAGCCGGTAGCGATTATTTGTATTTCAGGATATGTATCATGATATGCCTTAAGAATACTCCCAATATTTTGGATTGTCTGGGCTTCATCAAATACTACGATTTTCTTCATTTTAGTTAATGGTAAAAGCTTATCCGGTTCGCCCAATACAAAATGCGCTCGCACATCTGCTATCTGACAATCGTAATACTCTCCATCCTCGCCATATTCGTTAATAATTTTTTTAGCCAGCGTGGTCTTCCCCGACTGCCTCGGGCCTAAGATGACCACTAACTTTCCCTTGAATAATACGGGAGTAATTTTCTCTTCAAGATCACGTTTAAATATCTTCATGTAAATATTGTAGCAAATTGCCACTAAACAAGCAAATTGTAATAAAGCTCTAAAAGGCTTTATTTTAGGGATATTTCCCGGTAATTTTTTTGAAAACTATAATTTTTCCTCAAAAAAGGATTTTGAGCGAAACGGCAATCATTGGCTCGAACCGCGTTTTGCTTTCGCAAAAGGTGGCGATTGAACCCAAAAAATCTTGGCGAATACTATATACAACCTGCCTCGCCAGCAGGCAGGGCTACGGACGGGCAGGGCGGATTTCGTTCAGCGTTCGGAGTAAACAAAACCCCGCTTGATTCTGGGGGCTTACTATTTACCCGTAAATTATGTATAATTGCATAAAGGTCGTATTTGAATAAATTAATAAACAATTTTATGGAGAAAAAAATCAATTCTGCGTTTATGAAGCCGCTGAATGTCAGCGCGGAGTTAGCGGCGGTAGTCGGCAATGGCCCCATGCCCAGATCCGAGGTTGTTAAAAAACTTTGGGTGTATATCAAAGGACACAACCTTCAGGACACCAAGGACAAGCGGAATATCGTTGCTGACGAAAATTTGAAAAAAGTATTTGGCGGGAAAGAAGTCGTCAATATGTTTGAAATGACAAAACTCGTTTCCAAACATCTTTCCTAATATTTTTCAGATAGTATAAAAGCAAAGACGCCCACGGTGGGCGTCTTTGCTTTTATTACAATCCTAATACTATTTTTGCTTTCTTTTATTCGCTTTAGCTTGGAGCATAAGCCTCTTTATTCCCAATCGTTTCTTGGTTTTATGGGAATGCGATTTTTTATGCTCTCCTATCCTCTTTCTTCTTCTTGCCATATAGCTTTTATTTATTAGTTAATAATATTCTGAGTGTAGCAGAAAATACCGGTAAAGGAAAATGTCCTTCTTGACTTCGCATTGTGAACGACATTAGAATCATTATCCAGCGAAAAAATGAGTATATTTATATACCTGACTTGGCGTTAACGGCCTAACTTTTTTATTCTACTTTGGTAACGGAATAATGGAAATTAATTTAACCAATTCCGGGTGCTGTACCATTAATTTATACTTCAGGAGCTTGATAAGCATCAATAAGTCCACTACTTCGGATTTGACGCTTTCCGGCCCTATAAAAATTTCTTTTGTTTCCTCGGCTAGATTTTTCGCGTAATTATAAAGCACTTCGTAGTCGGCTTTATTTTTTACATAATCAATAATTTTTTTAAACTCGCCCTTATCAAGCCAGATACCGAAACAGATGCCGCAAACATCAATTTCAATCGGCGTATCATCATAATTAAGCTGATAAAGAGGTATATCGTCAGTCGGGCAGTATTTTAACCCTTTCTTAATTTTAAATTTTATTTTATCTTTCCAGAATTCAAATTGGAACCAATTAATGCTTTTGTCTTTAATCTCGGCATCCACCCATTTGGCTTCCGGAGCTTTTTTATCTTTAGCCAGACGCAATTCGTCTTTTTCAAACCAAAGTCCGCCGCACCCGGAACAACGGTCAATTTTGACATCGCCGATTTTAATTTTTTCCGATAATTCTTTTTTGCACTTTGGACACTTCATAATTACATTATAACAGAACTTTAATTTTATTACTAGATTTTTTCACTGATTTTTTTCAAATGCGAAGAAATAAAAACTATAAAAATTGTCACAATTACCGCGTAAATAAATTTTCCAATTACCCCATCGCTTTCTAGGAAAAGAAGCCTGAACAAGGTTTGAATAGCATCATTCCATGCCAAAGCCGCTACTAACCCAAAGCCGGCTAAAATTAAGGTTAGCATTTTTTCTTTTGCCTCTTTTTTCGTTTCTTCTATTTTGTCAAAGGGGTTCATAAATAATATATTGTTATGGCTATAACTAAATTAAGACCAGAAAGTCTACTTTTATTTTTCGTACACAAATCGAGTAATAAAATAGATTGCCGTTGTTATAAATAACATCCACCAAAGCCACAAAAAACCCGCAAGGTAAGTATGGAAATATATGCCCAATATAATACCCAATGGAATAAGGCAGACTTTTATTAAACCTATTTCCCACCACCGAAATGTCCTTGCTCTAAAAATTTTCATATTTCATATTTTTTAATCAAGATTGGTAGTAATCATTATAGCATTTTTATTGACCTTTTATCGCTTTAGTGTACCAAAAAATCGCCGTATTGGCGATTTTTGTTTGGCTCCGCGTTGTGGATAACGTTAGAACTATCTTTGAGAGGGGAAATGAGTATATTTACATACCTGCTTTGAGGCCACGGGCATAAAAATACCGAGTTTAAGAAATTATTCGGCAAACAATCTGAATACCCAGCCAAATAAACTAAATTTGCCTTCCTGCGCTTTTATAAAACTTTCAATCTTTGTTTGTTCCTGCTCCAATGTCTGAATTTGATTTTGAAGTTCTGTTTTATCTCCTTCATTCTGAATATTCTCCATTAATCTGTTTAATTGCTCCAATCTGTTTTTGGTTTGAACCGTTTCGCTTCTCAATGATCCCAAGTTTTTATAATCAGAACCTAAAAAGAATGTTTTTATTTTGCTTCTTGTCTGAATTTTTTCCATTGCCTGAATTGTTGTGTTTTCCGACTGATTTTGCTGCTGAGCGATAACCCTAATCTGTTGTCCTATCCCGCCTTCGGTGCTGCTGGCTGTTTTCAAAACGCCCTGAACAAAATTTGCTACAGTACTGCGATGCTGTTCGGCATTGATTTGCTCCTTCTGTTCTTCATTTTTTATCTGATTAGCTTCTCCCTGATTTTGTTGCTGTGTTTGCGTTCCTGTATTTGTTCCCGTTGTATTTCCGCTTTGAACCTGTTTATTATTTTGCGCTTGGATTTGGCTGTCTTCGCCTTGATTGGCGGTTTGGGTTTGTTGCTGGACTTGGTTGCCAGCTCCAGCTCCGCCCGTGCTATTTTGACCTATGGCATAAGCATTAAATGCAAAAATGAAAGCAAGTGCCAAGACGCTAGTTACTAAAATTTTGTTTTTCATATTTTGGTAATTAATTTAATAATAAATATCCATATTCATTATACTAAAAGAGTGGAAAAAGTTCTAATCCCACAAAGGTAATCGATTAGATACGAAAATCAATCGTTGCTTTTTGGTTAAGTTTTCGTTCTTAAATATTTGTCTTTATTTCTGTTGGTGGATTACCCGCTGGGGGAACGGGATTTCAATTCCTTCTTTATCAAAAGCGATTTTGAGCCGTTTGCGGAGTTCGCCAGTCACGTCCCATTGCTTGATGGGCTGTGTCTCGCCAAGAATTTTGATTATAATCGCCGATTCGGCAAAATCGTCAACGCGCAAAAACTGGGGCGGCTTGATGACGAAATCCTTCCATTGGGGGTCGACGGCCAGTTCCTGGCCGACTTGATTTACCACCTCAATCACTTTTTCTAAATCTGAACTATAGGCAACGCCGACGTTAAGATTGACTCTGGCAAAATGTTTTGTGAGATTGGAAACTTTTTTAATCTCACCGTGGGGAACGTGATGAACGGTGCCGTCTAAATCTCTTAAAGTAGTCATTCTCATACTGATATCCTCAACTAGACCGCAAGTGCCGTCAAAACAAGCCACGTCGCCAATTCGATATTGATTTTCTAGAATGATAAAAATCCCTGAAATAATATCGCGGATTAGATACTGTCCGCCAAAACCGAAAGCTAAACCGGCAATTCCTGCCGCCGCCAAAATCGGTCCGGTGGCAATTCCAATTTCCTGTAAAACCATCAATAGAGCAATGATTAAAATTACTATTCCAATCCCGCCGGAGAAAATTCTAATCAATGTATCTTCTCTTTTTTTCTCGGCCTCTTTTGATAAATAATGATTAGCCACCACTGCTGTCCTGATTGCTTTTTCAATAAAGACCTTGCTAAATCTTCTGACCAAATAGGCAATAATAATTATGCCTATAATTTTTATCCCTTGGGAAAGAAGCCATGGAATTAGAAGTTTTGCAATTTTATCAATAAAATCTGTCATTTAAATTATCATAACAAAAACTGTCTTTGATTAAAAGGCGGTTTTTGTTTTAAGGTCACTTTGTTTTTTCGGGTTTTTGAGCTTCCGAAGCGCTTTCTTTAGAAAGCGCAATAGTATAAAATAAAATAGGTTAACCTCGTTAGAAATCTTTGGCAGAAAAAATTTTATGGCTGAACTTGAAGAAATTAAATTAGATTGGGCTTCAAAAAGCATTAAAGAATATCAAAAGCTGGACCCTAAAACCTGTCATGAAGTTTTGACTCGCGCAAAGAAAATAAGAAAAAAAGCAATCATTCATATTAACTCAACTTCATCCGGAGGCGGAGTGGCAGAAATATTAAGAAGCCAAATACCTTTAGAAAAATCTTTGGGGATTGAAAGCCACTGGCTTGTTATTAAAGCAGAGCGTCGATTTTTTGTTATTACCAAAAAAATTCACAATCTTTTACAAGGGAAGGTTGGATTTCTTTCAGAGAAAGAAAAAGAATTTTTTCTTTCTGTAAATCGCGAGCTGGGAAGAGAATTGGCTGAGTTTCTGAAGCGATTTAAAAATGGTATTGTCATAATTCACGATCCACAGCCGCTTCCGTTAATAAAGATAGTCCCTAAAAATTTTTCTTCCTTATTGCGTCTCCATATTGATTTATCATTGCCAAATCCATCGGTGCTTGAATTTTTAAGACCTTTTATCATTAATTACGACCAGGTTATTATAAGCAATAAAGATTATGCCTTAGCTTTGCCCTGGATTAAAAAATCAAAACTTAAAATTATTTATCCGGCCATTGACCCTTTTTCAGACAAAAACAAATCAATGAGCCCAGAGGTGGCAAGAGAAATTATTGTGGATCATGGTATTACTCCTACAAAACCGATCATCGTTCAAGTTTCCCGGTTTGATCCCTGGAAAGGACAGTTGGGAGTAATTCAGGCCTACTATTTAGCTAAAAATAAAATTCCCGATCTTCAATTGGTTCAGGTGGGATTTTTTGAAGCCCAGGACGATCCCGAAGCGATTTCGTCTTTTAAACAGATAAGAAAACATGAGAAAGGAGACCTCAATATTCATTTTTTTTATAATCCAAAGCAATTAAAAAATATTTCAGATGATATTTTAATCAACGCTTTTTGTACTGCAAGTCCGATAATGGTTCAGGGAAGCATTCGCGAAGGTTTTGGTTTAACAATAACCGAGGCAATGTGGAAAGGAAAACCAATAATTGCCGGAATAACGGCTGGTTCTCGGCTTCAGATAGAAAATAAGAAAAACGGAATTTTAGTTACTTCACCCGAGGAAATGGCCAAATGGATTGTCCGTCTGTTAAAAGACGAAAAGTTAAGAGAAAAACTTGGAAGAAGAGCCAGAGAATCGGTAAAACGGCATTTTTTAATGCCCAGGTATATTTTAGACAACTTAAAACTTTATATTTTGGGAAACATTAAATTAAAGTAGCGCCAATTGCGGCAGAATTTCTTCCAAGGTTAGAAGGTTTGATTTTGCTTTTTATCCCTTGTTTTCGGAGTTCTTTTGTAAGTTTTTTAAAAAAATCTTTCTGTTCTATTAGACCTCCACCTATTATAATCGTTTCAGCTCTATATTGCTTCAATAAATTTGAGAGTTTAACCCCTAAAAATTTGATAAGTTTTAAGTCGTTCTTCTGGTCTCGAATTTTTTGATATTCTTTTTCCCATTTTTCCGGATATTCAAATTTTTTTATTTTCTTTACGACTCCTTTTTGGGCATAAGCCCGACCAATTCCCGTACCAATGGTAAAACCAAAGGCATTTTTTGCTTCTTTAGCTATTCCTAATAAAATTTCTCCTCTTAAAAAAGAACGGGCATCGTTATCAATCTTCAAGGGAATGCCTGAAAAAATTTTTTTGAAATTAAAATTTTTAATCCCAATATTAGGAGCAAAAAGAAGAGTAGTTTTTTTAATTATCCCGGCTACCCCAATTCCAATTGAAAAATTTCTTTTTTCTGGTTTTAATTTTTTAACAATTTTTTTAAGTTCTCTTTTGAGTCCTTCTTTGTTTTTGGTGGTGGGAATTTCCAGAGTCCTGATAATTTTTCTTCCATCCAAAAGAACTCCTCTCGTTTTTGTCCCCCCAATATCTATTCCTATTAAATATTTATTCGGCATTATTTTATATCTTTCTTGAATTCGTTAATAATTCTGATAAACTCTTTCGGTTTTCCGGAGTGAATCGAGTGTTGTGTTTTTATCCGGATATATTTGGCATGAGGCGCTAATCTTTTAGCCTTTTCTGCGTCATTGTCATCCATAGCCCCAACCAAGCCCTTCTCTGTTCTAAACCAATTAGCATGAATAATTAGCAAAGGAACTTTAATTTTTTTCAAAGCATCCTCGTGATCTAATCCCTTATAAATCCTGCCATCAACCCACGCTCTTGAAAAATCAGGATCAAAAGTAGGAATAATACGAACCAACATTTTTAAAATCCTGGGAAGAGTATTAATAATAACTTTTCCTGGTCTATATTCTCTATTATATATTAACCAAGCTAAACCCTTGCTTAATAACTTAGGCAAGGTTTTGGTTTTGCCGTTGAGCAATGGCCTTTCTATGCTATTTAAAAAACCCACATAATCAGCACCACCTTCTTTGCCCAAATACTTAGCAGTTTTACTTAATACTTCATATACAAATTCTTTTTTTATCCGCGGCCAATCAGCGCTAAATAAAGGAGCGTCTTCCAAAATAACACCAGTTACTAATTCTGGTTTATTAACACCTATCCATAAACTAATCAAACCTCCGCTAGAATTGCCAACAAGGATTGTGGGGCGTTTAATAATTTTTTCCAAAAAAAGCGTTACATCCTTTCCTATGCTATCAAAATTATAATCGCCAGTAGTCCAATCACTTTTACCATGACCCCTGATACTTAAAGAATATACTTGAAAATTTTTACTCAAACCCTTAAAAACGGGTTCGTAACTTTGCCATGTAGTGCTCTGTCCAGGAATTAATACTAAGGCAGGGCCATTATTATCCCCTTTAACATAGTTTAACCTAACACCATCGGCATCAAAAAAATACTCCTTCATAAAAGTTATCCTTTTTTCTTTGTTTTGTAATATTTAAGAATGTTTATTACAGTAATTGTTATTCCTGATCCAAGAAATGTGCCTACCAATCCCTTGTTGATTGTGGCTAATAGTATACCAAGTACGATGAAAATAATTCCGACTATATTTGATTTAATATAAATTTATTCTACCAAAAAATCGCCCAATAGGCGATTTTTTGTTTGCTCCGACGGTAGGATTCGAACCTACGACCGTCTCCTTACGTTTATCCCAAAGTTTCCATTGGGGACGGACTATATCATCACCCTCTTTTTTAGAGGGTGCGAGGCGCTTCCCCCAATTTTATTTGGAGTACTCCCTTTCGGGATAGTCTCTACACCTTCCTCGACGTTAAGTCGGGGCTTGGCTCGGGATTGCCCTTTTATAGGGTTTCCCCGAATTCACCTCGTTTTTCAATCCCGATTACTCGGGAAAGCTGCAATTTTAAATTTACAGGGAGTCGCTCTACCACTGAGCTACGTCGGAATGACTTCATTTTATAGAAATAAAATTTGAAAGGCAAATCAATAGAAATAAAATTTAATCAAGTAAAAACCGTTCCGATGCGCATCGGAACGGTTTTTTGTTTAATAATACTCATTAAACAGCCGTCAAGGAGGTAATGTCCTGAAGAGCGTTTAGCGCCTCCAGAAAAACATCATAAGGTATAAATGTTTTTTGCTGTGTAATCAGCCGGATTGCTTCATTTTGGAGTTCAATCCCGATGAAAAAAATTTCTTCTCCGGGGCGAAGGTCAATTTCTTCTTGGGGTCCGCCTTCGGATCCGAGTATTTTTGTCCCGAGAGAATACGGGAATCCTTTTCGCGGCAGGCTGATTTTGGGCAGGATTTGATGTTTGGCTTTAAAGGACTCAATCATGGTTTGGTCGGTTGGCTTTTCAACGCGGGGAAGGATTATATAGGATATTCCTTTTTCTAAAATTTTGGCCGGTCCCAATTGGTAGGTTTCCGGTAAGCCGATTTTTTCGTCGGGTTTGCCGCGGTAATACAAGTTCCATCCTTTGCCGTTTATCTTCTCAAGAATCTTCTGAATTTTTTCCATGATTTCCTCCTTTTGTTTTTAATGTGCCGTTTGACGATAATGGTATTTTATTTTAAAATTTTGTCAAGCAACTAAATATAAATATCATTAATGAAAAACATCAGAAATTTTTGCATCGTGGCCCACATAGACCACGGGAAGTCCACTTTGGCGGACCGGTTTTTGGAAATAACCAAAACCATATCTAAAGAAAAATTGCAGCAGGCGCAATATCTTGACCGGATGTCTTTGGAACGAGAGCGGGGGATAACCATCAAGCTCCATCCTTGCCGGATGGATTTTGAATTTGAAGGTTTGAAATATATTTTGAATTTGGTGGATACTCCCGGCCACGTTGATTTTTCTTATGAGGTTTCCCGAAGTTTAAATGCCTGCGAAGGCGCGATTTTGCTTTGCGACGCCACCCAGGGAATCCAAGCGCAGACCCTGGCGAATTATTATTTAGCCAAACATGAGGGCTTGGTGATTATTCCGGTGGTCAACAAAATAGATTTACCCAATGCTCAATTGGAAAAAGTCGGACGGGAATTAGCGGAACTGGTCGGCGTGGAAGAAAAGGAAGTGATTTTTATTTCCGCCAAATCAGGAATTAATGTTGAAAAAGTTTTGGAAGCGATTGTCAGAAAAATTCCGGCGCCGGTCGGAGACGTCGATAAGCCTTTGCGGGCTTTGGTTTTTGATTCTCTTTTTGACCGGCACCGCGGCGTCATCGCTTTTGTCAGAATTTTTGACGGCCAAATAAAAAAAGGCGAGGAAATAAAACTTTTGGGCACCGGCGAAATTTCCACGGTTTTGGATGTCGGGATTTTCAAACCGGATTTTTTTCCGAAAGAAAATTTATCAGCTGGTGAGGCGGGTTATATTATCACCGGTTTTAAAGGCATTCGGGATTGCCGGGTGGGCGACACTGTTTCCAAAATTTCCGAACCCAAGGTTGAGCCGCTCAAAGGATATAAAGAACCCCAGCCGATGGTTTTCGCCAGTTTTTACTGCGTTGACGCCAGCGATTATCTGAAATTCAAAGAGGCCTTGGAAAAATTGTCTTTAAACGACGCCGCTTTCACTTTCAAGTCGGAAGTTTTTTCCGATTTGGGTTTCGGTTTCCGCTGCGGATTTCTGGGGATGCTTCACATGGAAATAATCAAGGAAAGATTGGAAAGGGAATATAATCTGAATTTGATTATCACCGCGCCCAGCGTTTCTTACAAAGTGGTTTTAAATGACGATAAAGAAAAATTTATTCATTCGCCCCAAGAATTTCCCGATGCCGGAGAAATAAAAGAAATTCAGGAACCCTGGGTAAGCTTGGAAATATTTTCTCCGGTTAAATATCTCAGCCCGATAATGGATTTGGTTAAAAATTTCCGGGGCATTTACAAAAAAACCGATTATCTGGCCGAAGAGGTGATTCTGTTTTATGAAATGCCGCTGTCTTCTTTTTTGGATAATTTTTACAACGGCTTGAAAAATATAAGCGCCGGCTATGCTTCTTTGAACTATTATTTTATTGATTACCGTTGCGGCGATTTAGTAAAAATGGATATTGTGATTGCCGGAAAAAGAGTTGAGGCGATGTCATTTATAATTCCCAAGGACGAAATTTCTTCCGAAGGAAAAAGATTGGCCATTGAATTGAAAAAAGTAATTCCGCGGCAGATGTTTGAAATTGCCATTCAGGCGACTGTCGGCGCCCAGATTATCAGCCGCGAAACCGTGCCGGCGATGAAAAAAAATGTAATCGCCAAACTGCACGGTGGCGACAGAACGCGCAAACAAAAACTTTGGAAAAAACAAAAAGCCGGCAAAGAGAAACTGAAAAGAATCGGAACAGTGGATATTCCGCAGGAGGCCTTTTTCACTATCTTGAAAAACAGATAGATAAAATAACGGGAAATTCGGAATCTCTGACCGATTTTAAAAGGTTGAGGATTGAATATAAATTTGACAAAATAATTCATTTATTAGATATTAGTATCAGTATAAATATTGGATTGAACATTAAAAATTGAAAAAGAAAGGAGGCAATCAGATGGATTATTCTCTTGAAACTCGTCATATTAAATTGCGTCCATTAACAAGCAATAACGCAGCTACGCTTTTTAAGTGGAGAAATGATCAACAATTTCTTCAGAATTGCTCTCATAGAAGAAGCGCAACGAATTGCAATGAATTTGTTGCGGAGCTTAAAAGGGATTTTGAACGAGATAGGCATCTTCAGTTTATGATTGAGCGAAAATTCGACGGCGAGCCTATCGGTACGATTTATTCCTATGATTACAAACGCGTTGATGGATATGCGTTTATCACCACTTTCATTGCCGATGGATTTCGTAAAAGAGGATATGGCGCTGAAGCAGACGCGCTTTTCCTGATGTATCTTTTTGAAAAGTTTAAGCTTTTCAAAATTTATATGGAAATGTATGAATACAACCGAGAGGCTATTTCAGCCGCTCTAAGAGGAGGTTTTATAGAGGAAGGTAAATTCAAAAAGCAACGACTGTTTAACGGCGCGAGGTATGATGTAATCCGTTATGCTCTGTTCAGAGAGAACATCCCGAGAATATCAGAATTCCTGAATAAACTGAAATAAAAAACAACGAGGAGGTGAGGGAAATGGCTAATAAGTGGACAGAGAAAGATACCGCAAGAGAAACGGGCGATAGTATGAAAAAGACGAGCGAAGCGTTTCATACGGCTCGTAACGATGCGGCGGAGGCAAAAGACCAAGGAGTTCCGGAAAATCGTCACGGAGATAATGACGGTGGAGATTCCGGCAAATAAGTAATAAAGTTCATTGATTGACAAGGAGGGTTGTGAAAACAATCCTCCTTTTGCTTTTCAATGGCGCAAAGTTTATTATTTAATACATGGAAAAGCAATTAAGTTTTTCAAGTGAAAAATCCAAAAAACCGAAAAAGAATCCGCCCGTGTGCGCGGTGTGGTGGCATGACGCAGCTTATTCCTATGAGGAAAAATTACCGGACGAATTACCACACGCCCAGCTTGCGGTAGGATTCGTGATGGTGGCAACAGACGATCATATGAACATAGCAATGAACGTCAGCTATGATGAAACAGATGACACTATTTGGCCAATTGATGGACTTGTAATTCCTCAAAAAACAGTCGTGAAGTTTAAAAGGATAGGATTACTCCATGGAGAATAAATTAAAGAATGTGAAAGTGCATTGGATAGACGCGGTTATTTATTCTGCTTCATCAGTGCCTCAAAAATTAGAACTGAAACCAACGCGTAAAGTAACAGAGGGTATTCTATTTAAAGAAGGTGCGGAATGGGTGATAGTACAGAATCCGCGCACTATCACTGTGGATGACAGAAAAAGGGACTCACGCGAGCAGAAAAAAAGAAAGGCTACTTTTTTATATATTCCCCACGGCATGATTGAAAAAATTGAATACGAGTCTAATCGTAAAGGCGAGTAGAGTAAAATTAAAATTGAATTATAAACAAATGGAAGGGATAGTTGATTTGTTTTTCATTGAAACAAAATTAAAAACCATATTCCCACAATATAAATTGTAAAACATAGCTATCCATAGTAAAAAAATATTCAAAAATATCGTGAAAAAACTTATATAATAATTGTATATGCCCAAATTCTTTTTAAGAAAAATTAAAAAAACAGATAAAAAATATTTCGCAAAATGGTGGAGAAATAAGGAACTGCTTAAATTAACAAGCGGTATTTTAGATTCAATCTCGGACAAAAAAGTGGAAAAATATTTTCTGAATATTTTAAATAGTAAAACCGATTACAACTTTATATTAACTTTAAATAAAAAAGCTATCGGCCATATTTCGTTGGTAAAAAGAAATAATAAATGGCATGAGACCCAAATCGTTATCGGAGAGAAAAAATATTGGAATAAAGGTTATGGCACAAAAACTATTCAAATACTTATAAAAAAAGCGGAACAACTCGGCATTTCAAAAATTTTTCTTGAGGTTCGCCCCACGAATTTAAGAGCCATCAAAGCTTACGAGAAATGCGGATTTGTTAAAGCTGGAATAAAAAAATATCCAAAGAATAAATATTTGCCGGAAACCTTAAGAATGGAACTATGAAAGCTTCATCTCGAAAATATCTATAAAAAATCAATACTTCAAACTATTTTTGTTTGTTGGTAAGGAAAACCAAGCAGAACCGGATGAAAACAATTTACTATTGTAATTCCACGATCGCAGAATTACAATAGTAAATTATATTTTGAAAATTAAAACGGTAGTGTATAATATAAAAATTCGTCCGTAGCTCATGCGCCCATAGCTCAGTTGGTAGAGCAGCTCCCTTTTAAGGAGATGGTCGGGGGTTCGAATCCCTCTGGGCGCACAATAGTAGTGTAATTTTGACATAAAAGGCGAATTTTAAATTAAAACAGAAATTAAAAAACCCCGCTCTAATTATTAAATAGAAGCGGGGTTTTGTTTATGAACTATCGGCTGGCCAACCAATAGTCCGTAGTTTTTTAGAATTGTATCTTTTTTGCCAATTTCAGTTTTTTAAGCTCAACGCCTTTTTCTGATGTTTTGGCAAAAACAGCATATTCAATGCATTGCTTGCTTTTATTTTTCCTCTGGCAAAGCAAAAGAGTTGGAGGTGTTTGCTTAAAATGCCTTAATTTTTTCCAATCTTCTACCCAACTGCTGATTTGCGCAAATTTTTTTGATTCTTTCAGCAATTTAAAATTGGTTTTCATTGCTTCATCCATCAACGCTTTTTTTTGATGCGCGAAGCAATAAGGTTCCTTATTATAAGACGTTAAAATCGTTTTACATTTTTTCACCGTCTTACAATTTTTCTCTTTTTCTCTCCATCTGCAAATTCTCTTTGCACGACTTCTCTTTTTTAACATCTTATCTCCTTTTGCTGTTGTTAAAGAACATTATTGAGGGCCGCAGTTCTATAAGGACAGCCCTCGTTTTGTTTACTGCTTTCAGTTGGCCAACCGAAAGTCCTTTAATTAATATTATCATTATAACAAATTAAATTATTTTGTCAAGTCGGCGGAAAAATTATCTTTATTAAGTTGCTTGACTCTTAATCTCTAACTATAGATAATAAATACTTAACCTGCGCGATAATTAATTTTAGACAATGAAGAAAAATAAATTTCCGACATACGTTATATTCATAATCTTACTGGCGATTGTAGCCGGATTTTTTGATTATCAACCGGTTTGGTCAAAGGTGGTTTCTAAAATCCACTTGCCTCCGGTTTTCAGCCGCGATTGGCGCCTGGGCCTGGATTTGGTGGGCGGCAGTATTTTGACTTACAACATTGATTTAGCTCAAGTGGCGGCCACGGACCGGGATTCGGTGGTGAACGGGTTGCGGGACGTCATTGAAAAAAGGGTTAATCTTTTTGGTGTTAGCGAGCCGCAGATTTATATCGCCAAAGCCGGAGCAGACCAGCGCTTAATCGTGGAGTTGGCCGGCATCAAAGACATTAATCAAGCCATTAAAATGATCGGCGAGACGCCGCTTTTGGATTTTCGTGAAGTGGAAATACAGCCGGTAGCCGCAACCGCGACCAGCACCGGACAATTTGCCGGCGAAGATTCAAATTATAAATTTATTCCCACCACTTTAACCGGCCGCTATGTCAAAAGCGCTCAGGTGAATTTTGATAATTTAGGCAAACCCGTGGTTGATATTACCTTTACTGACGAAGGCGCGAAAATTTTTGAAGATTTGACCGGCCGGAATATCGGCAAACCCCTGGCAATTTTTTTGGATAATCAGCCCATTGAGATGCCGACTGTTAAAGAAAAAATCAGCGGTGGCAAAGCCCAGATTTCCGGAAATTTTACTCCTGATTCCGCCCGAAAATTAGTGGAGAGGTTTAACGCCGGCGCCCTGCCCGCGCCTATTAAATTGTTAAGCCAGCAGACCATTGGCGCCAGCTTGGGTTTTGATTCTTTGAATAAAACAATTTTAAGCGGCCTTATCGGCTTTATTTTGGTGATTTTGCTTATGATTGGGTTTTACCGGGGTCTCGGATTGGTATCTTCGTTGGCGCTGATAATTTACGCGGTTTTGACTTTGGGTATTTTCAAAGTTATCCCCGTAACTTTGACTTTGGCGGGCATCGCCGGCTTCATCCTTTCAATCGGAATGGCGGTTGACGCCAATGTTCTGATTTTTGCCAGGATGAAAGAAGAATTGAAAAAGGGTCTATCAAAAAGAGCGGCGGTTGAAGAAGGATTCCGCCGCGCCTGGCCGTCCATCAGAGATTCCAATATCACAACTATCATTATCGCCGTGATTCTGTTTTATTTTACAACCAGTTTTGTCAAAGGATTCGCCCTGACGCTTTTTATCGGCGTTTTGATGAGCATGTTTTCGGCCATCACGGTCACCAAGTCGTTATTGGAGATATTTGTGAAGGAACCAAAAAATAAATGAAAATAGACATTATTAAATATCGCAATATTTTTTTCATCTTTTCCGGCATTTTGATTTCGGCCAGTATTTTCGCCTTTTTCTTTTTCGGCGTTAAGCAGGGGATTGATTTGGTTGGCGGCACTAATTGGCAGATTCAGATACAAAATCAAGCAGTCAGGGGCGGCGATTTAAAATCGGCTTTGGGAGAAATATCGGGCTATTCCGATTTGATGGTCAAATCTTTGCCCGACGGGAATTTCATTGTAAGATTTCCGAGCATTTCCGAGGAGGATCATCAAAAATATTATCAAGCATTGAAAGAAAAGTTCGGGGAAGTCGGGGAACAAAGTTTTGAAAGCATCGGTCCGACCATCGGCCAGGAATTGAGACAAAAATTTATTTGGGCATTTGCTCTCGGATTATTAAGCGTCCTGCTTTACATAGCTTGGGCTTTTAGAAGGGTTTCCTATCCGGTTAAAGCCTGGAAATACGGATTTATTGTCATCTTTTGCGCTTTCCACGACGTTATTGTTCCTTTTGGCGTAATGGCTTTTTTGGGTTGGCGCCAGGGCGTAGAGATAGATACTAATTTTATCGTTGCTCTTATGTTTATTTTAGGCTATTCGATTAATGACACCATCGTTGTTTTTGACCGGATAAGGGAAAATTTGTTTTTGACCCACAACAAAGGAAATTTTGATTTCGGCGGCGTGATTAATTCAGCCGTCATGCAAACTTTCAGCCGCTCGGTCATTACTTCTTTGACGACAGTTTTAGCGATATTGCCCCTTTATTTAATCGGGCCGCTTTCCCTGAAATATTTCATGCTGACTTTGATGCTGGGAATTATTGTCGGCACCTATTCTTCAATTTTTATCGCCAGCCCTCTTTTGTATATATGGCATCATAAGAATAAGAAATGATAAAAAATTGGCATACTCTTTCAGTTGACGAGGTTGTTAAAAATTTTAGAAGCGACCCACGTTTTGGTTTATCGGAAGAAGAAGTAAAAATCAGGCAGAAGGAATTCGGCTTCAATAACCTTCCGGAAGAAAAGCCCTTATCTAAACTAAAAATATTTTTGGAGCAATTAAAAAGCCCATTAATTTATATTTTAGTCATCGCTGGCATTATTACTTTAGTTTTGAGAGAGTTTACCGATGCCGTTGTTATTTTCGGCGCGGTTTTTTTAAATACCATTTTTGGATTTTTTCAAGAGAATAAAACTTCAAAAATTTTATCGGAACTAAAAAAATTAACAAAAATCAAGGCCTATGTCATCAGAGACGGCGATGAAAAAGAAATTGGCCAGGAAGAATTAGCGCCGGGCGACATTATCTTATTATATCCGGGAAACAAGATTCCGGCTGACGGAAGATTGATTGAATCTTTTAATTTAAAAATCAACGAAGCCCCTTTGACTGGGGAATGGTTTCCGTCCGAAAAAATTATCGAAGTTTTGCCGGAGAAAACGCCATTGGCTGACCGGGACAATATGGTCTTTATGGGCTGCGTGATCGAAGACGGCAGGGGAAAAGTAATAGTAACCGAAACCGGATTAAAAACGGAAATCGGCAAGGTGGCGGAAATGATCAGGGGAGCTAAAGAAGAAAAAACGCCTTATCAGAAAAAAGTAATTCATTTAAGCAAAATCATCGGAATTTCTATAGTTTTTCTCTCGCTTTTAATCTTTGTTTTAGGACTCGCGGTTGGCCGAGAAGTATTTGAGATGTTTTTGACGGCCGTGGCCGTAGCCGTGGCGGCTATTCCCCAGGGCTTGCCGGTGGCAGTCACTGTTATTTTAGCCATCGGAATGCAAAGAATTTTAAAAAAGCGGGGCTTGGTCAGAAAAATGGTCGCGGCTGAAACCTTGGGCAGCACTTCGGTTATTTGTACCGACAAAACCGGCACTCTTACCGAAGCGAAAATGCAGGTGGCGGGGATTTTTACCGAGAGTAAAGAACTTTTCAGCGATGGCAAAAAATTTTCGGAAACAATTAACAAAAACGGTTCCGAGTCCCATATTTTGGCTTTAAAAATCGGAATGTTTTGCACCGAGGCCTTTATTGAAAATCCGGAAGATGAACTTCATAGATGGATTATTCGGGGGAGGCCGATGGAGAAATCTTTGCTTTTGGCGGGCATTCAGGCCGGATTTTCAAAAAAAGAGCTTGAAGAAAAACAGCCAAAACTTGACGAGGTTTTTTTTGACCCGGTTTATAAATATTCGGCAGCCCTTCATCATTATTCAAACGAAGCCAATGTTTTATATATTTTGGGAGCGCCGGAAATAATTTTAAAAATGTCAAAATTGGCGGAAGCGAAATCATCACAGCTTTCGCAAAAAATTGACGAACTGGCTTCCCGCGGTTCCCGTGTTTTGGGATGCGCTTATAAAATGTTGCCGGCGTCCGGCAGTAATATCCAAGATTCCGATTTTCAGGAAATGACCTTCGTGGCTTTTATTACTCTTCATGACCCAATTCGGAAAGAAGTCAAAGAGGCGATTAAGATTTGCCGAAAAGCCGGAATGAGGCCGATTATCGTAACGGGCGACCACAAGTTAACCGCTAAAGCGATCGCGGAGGAACTGGGATTTTCCACGGAGGAGAAAAATATTATTGAAGGAAGCGAATTGGAAAAATTAAGCGAGGAAGAGTTTAAAAGGAGATTAAAAGAGATTGAAATTTACGCCCGAGTGGAACCGGCTCAGAAATTAAGAATTGTTAAGGCCTGGCAGGAAATGGGAGAAGTGGTAGCTATGACCGGCGATGGAATAAATGACGCTCCGGCTCTTAAAAAAGCCGACATTGGGGTGGCTCTCGGCTCTGGGACGGATGTGGCAAAAGGGGCCTCTGATTTAATTCTTTTAACCGATAATTTTTCAATCATCGTCGCCGCGGTTGAAGAAGGCCGGGTGATTATTGATAATATAAGAAAGACGGCCACTTTGTTGGTTTCTCAATGTTTTTCTGAAATAATTTTAATCGGCGCGAGTATTATCGCGGGATTGCCTTTGCCGATTCTTCCCACTCAAATTTTGTGGGAGAATTTAATTGAGGGTAGCCCTCAAGGGATTGCTTTGGCCTTTGAACCGAAAGAGGAAGCTGTTATGGGGAGAAAACCGGAACACCCAAACCTTCCGCTTTTAACCCGTCAGATGAAGACAATAATTTTTGGTTTCGGCATCTTTACTAGCTTTATTCTCCTGGGGGTATTTTTATGGCTTTTGAGTCGTAGAGTACCATTAGCTGAAATCCGAACCATAATTTTTGCCGCTTTAGCCATTGATTCCGTTTTTTACGCTTTCTCCTGTAAAAATTTAAGAAAAAATATTTGGCAGTACAACCCATTTTCCAATTTATATTTGGTCGGCTGTATGATTTTCAGTATTGGGATGTTGATTTTGGCCATTTATTTTCCTTTCTTCCAAAATTTATTAAAAACCGTGCCCTTAAATCTTTTCGACTGGATGCTGCTTTTGGGATTGGGGATGATAAATATGGTTTTAATTGAAATCACAAAATGGTATTTTAAAATAAAATCCTCGAAGGATTCCGACATGGCGTTGGAGTCTGCGGGGCAGGCAAAAATATAATATGATTTGGTTTTTTATTTTAATTTTTGCGATTTGCTGCGTTTTGCTTTATTTCTCCGGTGAGTGGGTTGTTGGAGGATTAATGAGAATGGCCAGATTCCTGGGTTGGCGGGAATTTGTCGTCGCCTTTTTCGTGATGGCTTTTGCCGCTTCCTTACCCAACCTTTTTATCGGGGTGACCTCGGCTTTAAAAGGGACCCCACAACTCTCTTTCGGCGATGTTGTCGGGAATAATATAATTGCTTTGACTTTGGCCGTGGCTTTGGCGGTTTTGTTTGCTAAAGGAAAATCCATTCCGGCCGAAAGCCGAACGGTGCAAACCACTTCAATTTTCACCATCGCCGCGGCGCTTTTGCCTTTGTTTTTAATTTTTGACGGCGAACTCTCAAGGATAGATGGGCTATTACTGATTGCCTTTTTTGTTTTTTATCTCTTCTGGCTTTTTAGCAAAAAAGAAAGATTCACTAAAATTTATGATGAACATAAAAAACCTTTCGTTAAAGAATTAAAAACTTTTTTTAAAGATATAGGGAAATTAGTTTTAGGAATAATTCTTTTGGTGATTTCGGCTCAGGGGATTGTGGCCTCGGCCCAATTTTTTGCTTTAACTTTTAAGGTGCCCTTAGTTTTAATTGGTCTTTTAATTACCGGTTTTGGCAGCGCCTTGCCCGAAATTTATTTTGCCGTTGTTTCGGCCAAAAGAGACGAGACCTGGATGATTTTGGGAGATTTGATGGGAGCGGTGATAGTGCCGGCAACTCTAATTTTGGGAACAGTGGCTTTGATTTCTCCAATTAAAATTTTGAATTTTGCGCCCCTTGCGGTTGCCGGATTTTTTGTGATGATTTCCGCTCTCTTTTTCTTCTTTTTTGTCCGCACTGACCGCCAAATCACTAAAAGAGAGGCCTTTTTTCTTATTTTGATTTATATCGCTTTTGTTTTGGCCGCATTATTTTTACGGGGTTGACCCCGTTAGAAACCTGCTTATGTGGTACGTCTATGTCTTACAAAATCAAAAGGGGCATTGGTATATTGGCTCAACCAAGGATTTGCGAAAAAGAATTTTAAGGCATAATTCAGGCAAGAATAAATCTACAAAATATGGTATACCCTGGAAGCTTATTTATTGTGAGGTTTCTTTAAATAAACAAGATGCTCGAGCCAGAGAAAAATATCTTAAATCGGGAATGGGTAGAAGATACTTAAAAAATCGCCTAAAATTCTTTTTCGCCAAAGGTTTCTAACGGGGTTGACTTTTTTTTTAGAAGTGGTATTCTTTACCATAGTAGTAAATTATTTAATATGGTTAAAGAATTAGACAATTTTACAAACAATCTTTTAGCCCGTTTGGAAAAACGCCAACGGGAAATTTTGATTGAAAGATTCGGTTTGAGAGACGGCGAAGGAAAAACTCTCCAGGAAATCGGGGATAGTTTTAACATCACCCGCGAAAGAGTGAGACAAATCGAAAACCAGGGGATGGAGAAATTAAAAAGTTATCTTAACAAAGAGGAAGTGAGCAATTTAATAGAACCGGTGAAAAACCATTTGGTTTCCGCCGGCGGTTTGAAACGCGATGACCTTTTAATCCAGGAATTAAAACATCTGACCGCTAAAGAAAATTGGCCGAAATTTTTTGAGCGCAAATTGCGATTTATTTTTACTTTGAATGGCGAGCCGAAGTTTTCGGAAGCGGATGAAACTATGCACGATTTTTGGTATCTTCAGGAAGAAATCAAAAATAAAGCTTTGAAAAAAATCAGAGAAGTTGCGGATTTTTGCGAAAAATTCGGTCCGGAAAAAATAATTGACAAAAAAATTCATTTGGCTCGTTTTGAAGATTTATCCGCCGTTAATTATTTGTCCTTATCAAAAAATTTTGATGTTAATGTTTTCGGAGATTTCGGCTTGAGTCATTGGCCGGAAATCAATCCCAGAGTCATCAGCGACAAGGCATATTTGGTTATCAAAAAACACAGCCAGCCCCTGCATTTTAGGGAACTTACCCAAAAAATCAATAATTTGGCTTTTGACCACAAAAAGGCCTACCCCCAGACGGTTCATAATGAGTTAATTAAAGACAATCGTTTTGTTTTGGTGGGGCGGGGAATTTACGGTTTGAAAGAACAGGGTTATGAGCCGGGAACAGCACGGGAGGTTTTGATCCGGATTCTAAAAAAACACGGGTCTCTTGATGCTCAAAAAATTGTTGCCTTGGTCCGAAAAGAACGGTTTCTTCGCGAAAACACCATTCTCTTGAATCTTTCGAATAAGCGTTACTTTGAGAAATTGCCCGATAATCGTTATACTTTAATTAAGGAGGCGTAGTTAATAAAATCAAAACCTTAATTTTATGGCAGCCGATAATTTAAATGGAATTCTCCAGATTGTTTTTCGCATTTTGGCGGCGAGCTGGTGGATAGTTTTGCCGCTGGTTCTTTTGTTTATTTTTTTGGATTTCTGGCTGATGACTGTCCGCCGGGGATACATGCTTAAAATCAAATGGAAACTTTTAGAAATTAAAATCCCCCGCGAGATTTTGAAAACCCCGAAAGCCATGGAGCAGGTGTTTGCCGCCGCCCACGCCATCTATTCCGGGAAGATGAAATTCTGGGATAAGTGGTGGAAAGGAAAAGTGGATGATTGGATGTCTTTTGAACTGGTTGGCAACGCCGGCAAAATTCATTTTTACATAAGAGTCGCGGAACCGTTTCGGAATCTTTTGGAATCGGCCATTTATGCCCAATATCCGGATGTGGAAATTGTTGAATCGGAGGACTATGACGGCTTATTGCCGTCAATTTTGCCCGATAAAGTTTATGACGTTTGGGGGACTAATTTTATTTTAGCCCGCGAAAACGCTTATCCTATTCGGACCTACCCCTATTTTGAAGAAAAAGTAGAAGAACAAAGATTAGACCCCATAGCGGCTATCACTGAGACGATTTCCAAACTTAAAGAAGACGAAATGATTTGGCTTCAGTTTTTGATCAGGCCGACCGGAGACGAATGGAAAAAGGAAGGAGAAAAAATAACAGACAAATTAATCGGCCGGAAAGCCGACAAAGAACGGACTCTGCTGGAGGAGCTGGGAGAATTTTTTCTAAATTTGATAAAAGCGCCGGCTGTCCATCCGGTTTGGTCTGAGGAAAATAAGGAGTCATCGCCTGCCGGTCCTTTGACCCCCGGCGAAAAAGACGTGATTAAGGCCGTGGAAGAAAAAATTTCCAAATTGGGATTTGAAGCGGCTTTGAGATTTGTTTATATAGACAAAGCCGATGCCTTTACCCGTTCCAACGTTTCCGCTATCCAGGGAGCGCTCTGGCAATTCAACACCCAGAATCTCAACGCTTTTAAAGCTGACGGCTCGGTAACTACCAAAGCCGATTTTCCTTTCAAGGCCCAAAAGATTTTTTATCGCAAGCGCCGGATTTTTGACGGCTATAAGGCTCGTTCATTCCCTAAAAAATTTTCAATTTTTAATACCGAAGAACTGGCCACGGTTTATCATTTCCCGACGACTTCCGTGGAAGCGCCGACCTTGCACCGTTTGGAATCCCGGAGAGGCGAGCCGCCGGCGGAATTGCCGATTGTGGAATAAAGAGCTTTCTTTTTTTGTGGTAGAATTTGATTACACTTTCGGCTTATAAATTTGACATGGAAAATAATGAAGTAACAATGTTTGCCCAAACCAATTTCCGTAATCAACGGGTGAAATTCGGCATAAAAACCGACGACCGCAGACGGCATATGTATGTTATCGGGAAAACCGGCGTGGGGAAAACCGAAATGTTGGAAAATATGGCTTTAGCCGATATTAAAGCCGGTCGGGGAATAGGTATTATTGATCCCCACGGCGAATTTGCCGAAAAAATTTTGGAATTAATTCCGGAATCGCGGATGGACGACGTGATTTATTTTAATCCCGCCGATATAAATTTTCCGATGGCTTTTAATCCCTTGGAATTAACCGACCCGGAATTGCGCCATCTGGTCGCTTCGGGCATTATGAGCGTGTTTAAAAAAATCTGGCCCGATGTTTGGTCAGCCCGGATGGAATACATTCTTAATAATTCTTTATTGACCCTTCTGGAATATCCCGGCTCCACTTTGTTGGGGATTATGCATTTATTAGCCGACAAAGAATATCGGAGAAAAGTCGTGGAAAATCTTCAGGATCCGGTTATCAAAAGTTTCTGGGTTGATGAATTCGCCCGCTACACCCAACGCTTGGAAACCGAAGCGGTGGCGGCTATTCAAAATAAAGTCGGTCAGTTTATCGCTAATCCTTTAATCCGCAATATCATCGGCCAGCCGCATTCCACTTTTGATATCAGGAAAATAATGGATGAAGGAAAAATTTTTATCGCCAATCTTTCCAAAGGGAGAATCGGTGAAGACAATTCGCGGCTTTTGGGGGCCTTGATGATTACCAAAATACAATTGGCGGCGATGTCCCGGAGCGATATTGCCGAAAACAAGCGGAGAGATTTTTATCTTTATGTTGACGAGTTCCAGAATTTCGCCACCGAGTCATTCGCTAATATATTATCCGAAGCCCGGAAATACCGTTTGGATTTGATTTTGGCGCATCAGTATATCGGGCAACTGGTTGGTAGCGACAAAAGCACAAAAGTCCGAGACGCGGTTTTTGGTAATGTCGGAACTATTGTTGTTTTCCGCGTGGGAGCGGAAGACGCGGAATTTTTAGAAAAAGAATTTGAGCCGGAATTTTTGATCAATGATTTAGTCAATCTTCCCAAATTCAATATCTACACCAAATTAATGATTGACGGAATCGCTTCCCGGGCTTTTTCCGCCGAAACTCTGCCTTTGGAAAAGGCGCCGGCTGATAATCTTAGGGATGTTATAATTGAAAATTGCCGTCATCGTTATAGTCTTCCCAAGGAGATTATTGAACAAAAAATTGCCGATCAAATGAACAAGAAAGAATCGATTGAACAAAAAATTGTCCGCCGCGATGAAATGCCTTTGGAAAAAGTTCTGGGTCCTCGCCAGCCGGCTGAAACGCAAAAACCACAACGTCCGGCGAGTCAGTTTAGTCAGCCGGCGACTAATCAAGAGAGACCCGTCCGGGAAAGAGCTGAAGTAAATATTGGAGACCTGCAAAAAGCGATAGAGGAGGCTCTAAAAGATAAAGAAGAAAAACACGAATAAGTTTAAAATTTATTAATTATGCTTTCCATTAATGATTTGAAAACCGGGAGTTTTATCGTAATCGACGGAAGTCCTTTTGTGGTTTCAGAGGTTAAGCATTTACACATGGGTCGCGGCGGCTCCAGCGTCCAGACCAAAATAAAAAATCTTCAGACCGGCCAGCTTTTCAGCCGGAATTTCAAGCCGGCCGACAGTTTTGAAGAAGCTGAAATTGAAAAAATGAAATCGCGTTTTCTTTATGAAAGCCGCGGAATTTATTGGTTTAATGAAACTGACAATCCTAAAAATCGTTTTTCTTTCAATAAAGAAGAGCTGGGCGATGAAATTACCAATTTTTTAAAACCCAATTTAGAAATTGTCTCTCTGAAATTCCAGGATAAGATTCTTAGCATTGAATTGCCGATTAAAGTTGATTTCAAAGTGTTGGAAGCGCCGCCTTCTATCCGCGGCGACACGGCGCAGGGCGGCAACAAGCCGGTCACCATTGAAACCGGCGCCAAAATTCTTGTTCCGCTTTTTATTGAAGAAGGGGATACTATCAGAATAAACACCCAGACAGGGGAATATGCGGAAAGAATTGAAAAGGCCTAAGGTTGGTATCGTAGAAAATCTTTTTTCCGCCAGCCATTTCCATTCGGATAAATTATTCTCGTTCGTCGTCAGAAGTTGACGAAAAATATCGAACTCAACCTCCGCTTCGCCCCGCTAAGCGGGGCTTCGCTTCGGGATTCAAACAGCGATATTTTTCTACTTCTTCCTCCTCACTCGGTAATTTATGACCTCATTTCAACAGGCTGGTTGCGAAAATATTTTCTACTCTTTTAGTTGATAAAATAAATCGGGATTATATCTTCTATAGAGCATTTTAGAAATATTCCGATTTGATATTCTAACTCTTTTTTAATCTTTCTTATTTTATCAATGTCTTTATCGCTTTGTTTTTTATTTGGGTTCTTTTTTAATTCAATAACCGCCAAATTATTGTCTAGTCCAATTTTTCCTCTGTGATGGATGATAATGTCAGGATAAATAGTCACGGCTTTTCCATCATCGCTACTTACGGGTTCGGGAAATAAACCAATTTTTTTGGGGTTGTATAGTTTGTCTCCGACGCGATTATATTCGCAATCAATATCCCATTCGGGGAATAATGGTGTTAAGCATTCGGCTAATTTATGTGTGATTGAGCGTTCGTTCACATCTTTTTCTAAAAGAAAGTGATGTAAATATATAAAATTAGAAATCGCAATTTTTATTTGATTCTCAAAATCAATCTGATTCATAATATTTTATTTATTTTTCTTTATAGGTTTATTTATTAAATCCCTTAGACCTTAAACATTGTTTGTAATACGATTCGTACGTGGCGACTTCGAATTTATTATTGCCACAATAAGAACAAACTTCTATGGCTTTTTTTTGGGCAGATTCGTGACAATACGAATAAGTCTGTGATGGTCTTATCTGCAACCAATAAAATAATACAAGTACTATTAGAAATATTGAAATTATCTTCCAGTACTTTATTAGAATTTTTTTAATTTTTTCTTTCATAGATTTTTTAATTTAAGATTTAAGCGACTATTTTATTAATTATTTTTCCTATTCTTTCGGGATATCCGAAGGCGGATTCTCTTGTTTTTTAGGATAGTTTATAAACTTTACCAGAAACCTATTCGCATCTTCTGGCTGTCCCTCTTTTTGGCTCGCTCTTGTTGCTAAACTTCCCAATTTTCGTTTAAGAACCATCGTAAACCCCTCTAGTGTGTCGTAATTCACTGGTGAGTTTTTAAATTTTTCTGGCGAAATCATTTGCGTTTCTGATTCATAGCCGTACTCATTGGCCATAAAATTATTTATCGTCTTTTCTTTATCTTCCGCCAACCTTGCGAGGTTGAAAATTTGCAGTACTTTCAGCATCCACGCTTCTTCTCTTATTCCCCAAATATTCTTTGCATTCTCTTCGTTCAGAATAATATCATCAATAGAAAAAGCTGGAATCTCACCGGAATCCCTAAGCTCATAATATGGCCTTTCATTGGATTTATCCACTATTCTCCAAAAATTTCCGCTACTGTTTTTACATCCAATTTCCTTAAGGTTTTTGCTGATTGCATGGTTAAAATATAGCATAATTTATTTATTGTTTTTTAATTATTTTTCGGAAATATTTATCCGCGACCTTTATGCCCCCTCTACTATAGGCCCTAGGATTCAAAAGCTTGTCATTTTCTTGATTTTTGAGGGTTTTTGGGCAATTATATAGGAGAATCTTTTATGACAAAATCTCCCAAAAATAAGGTTTTCGTGGCAATGTCCGGCGGGGTAGACAGCTCCGTAGCCGCGGCGCTGTTGAAAAAACAGGGCTATGATGTGACCGGCGTCTTTATGAAAAACTGGACCCAGCCGGTGGAAACTTATTCCAAGAAGAAATCTCTTTGCTGGATTGACGAAAGACGGGACGCCATCAGAGTCGCGGCCAAGCTCGGCATTCCGCTTCTAACTTTTAATTTTGAAAAAGAATACCGGAAATGGGTGGTGGATTATATGTTCCGGGGATACAAAGCCGGCCGAACTCCCAATCCTGATATTCAATGCAACAAACTCATAAAATTTCCTCTTTTTTTGAAACGAGCCAGAAAAATGGGCGCGGATTTCATCGCGACCGGACACTACATTAAACTTAAAACTAAAAACTTAAAACTAAAAACTTTTTATAAACCCTATCAAGCTAAAGATAAAGAAAAAGACCAAAGTTATTTTTTATGGACCTTAAATCAAGAGCAATTAAAATACTGCCTTTTTCCGATAGGCGATTATTTGAAATCTGAAGTGCGGCAGATGGCGGAGAAATTAGGATTACAAAATGCTTTGAAAAAAGGCACTTCAGGTATTTGTTTTATCGGCGAGGTGAAACTTAAGGAATTTCTGAAAAAGAAAATTAAGGAGAAGCCAGGCAAAATTATCACTACCGAAGGTAAAGTCGTCGGCCGGCATCCGGGAATTTTTTATTTCACCATCGGTCAGCGGCACGGCCTGGAGGTTTCCGGCAAAAAACCCTATTACGTGGCGGCTAAAGACGTCAAAAACAACGTTTTAATCGTGGCTGAGGGCGAAAATAACCCGGCGCTTTATAAAAAAGAAATTAAATTAAAAGACGTGAATTTTATCAACCCCGATTATTTTTCTTCTCTAATTCGCGCGAATAAGAGAATAGGAGTTTTAGCAAGAGTACGATATAGACAACCGTTAGCGAAAGCGGAACTAGTAATTAGTAACAAGGAATTAGTAACTAGAAAGAATAGAAAACCCCTAGTTGCTAGTTACTGTTTATTATTTGCTAAACCCGTCAAATTCGTAGCTTCCGGCCAATCAGCGGTTTTTTACAGCAAAGCAGGCGAGATGTTAGGCGGGGGAATAATATTCTAAAATTAATTTACTATTGTAATTCCACGATCGTGGAATTACAATAGTAAATTTTAAATTCAAGAAACTTATATGCATTCCTACGACATTTTCTTTTTTGGTATTGTTTTCTTTTTGATTGGAGTTTTAGCCGCCAGCTTTGGGATTAGGTTTCTAATTATTATTGTCGCCACTATGCTTTTAGCGGCGATTTTTTTGTTTTTAGACCGCGTCCAAACTATCCCGATTCCATCGAGGACTCTCGACGAAGTCGGAGCAAATTTATCCGAATCTACAAATCCTCCTACTAAAATGTGGGTGATTTTGGCGATTATTTCTGTTTTTATTCTTCTCGGCGCCGGCTACTACAAATGGGACGATTCAAAATTCAAAGACATTAAAATAGATTTTAATAAAGAAATAAATTTCAGCGGATTAGTGGTTGACGATCCTCAATATAGTTCTAACACTCAAAATTTGACCGTTCAGCTTGGCGAACCACGCCGAGGCAGAATCTCGGTTAAATTAATGCTTTATCCCAAGTTTCATTATGGAGATGAGTTGATATTCAAGGGAAAAATTGAGAAACCTTCAGATTCGTTTATTGGTCAAATAGACAGCTCTTATGTTAATTATTTAGCCAAAGAAAAAATTAACGGTTTATCCGGTTTCCCCGAAGCCAAATTGGAAAAATCCGGGATGGGCTCAAAAATCAAATCAGCTCTTTTTAATTTTAAACACTCAATCATTGATTCTTACCAGAAAGTTTTGCCTCCCAATCAAGCCGCCCTTTTAGCCGGCTTGATTTTTGGTGAGCGCGGAAATTTAGACAAGGATTTCAAGCAGGCCATGAGTTTGAGCGGTACCACTCATTTAACGGCTCTTTCTGGTCAGAACATCACTATTATTGTTGTGGCGATAGCCGCGGCTATTGGTTTTATTTTTCCGCAGTCCATGACTTTTGCAATAACCATTTTAGTTATTTTAGGTTTTGTGGCCATGACCGGTTTTGACCCCTCGGCCGTCAGGGCCACGATTATGGGTTTTATTGTTTTGCTGGCTAATTTGGCGGGCCGGATTTATGAACCGAGAAACAGCATCGTCTTGGCCGCTTTTTTGATTACGCTTTTTAATCCGAAATCATTGGTTTTTGATGTCGGATTCCAGCTTTCTTTTCTGGCGGTTTTGGGAATTATTTATCTCCGGCCGGCGCTGAAAAAAATATTGAGATTCGGCGATAAACCGGGATTTTTCGCCTGGCGGGAAAATTTTTTAATGACTTTATCCGCCCAATTGGCGACCGCTCCCATTTTGATTATCGCTTTCGGAAATTTTTCTCTCCTGGCCTTAATTTCCAATATTTTAATTTTAATAGCTATTCCTTTAACCATGGCCTTCGGGTTTTTAATCGGTTTTTTTCATTTATTTTCCTATTATTTGGCCTTGCTTTCCGGCTGGCTGGTTTCTCTGCTCTTAACTTACGAAATTTTTATCATTAATTTTTTCGCCAAAATGGCGGCACCGGTTAATTTCAATCTTAATTTTTGGGGCATTTTGCTGTATTATTTGCTCTTAACTCGGGTTATTGTTTATGTGAGGAATAAGGCTTGACTTTTCAGTGTTATATCTCTATTATAGGAAACATTAATGCCATCGGAATCAAACACGATTAAAGTTGAAGGAATCATTGAAGAGGCCTTGCCGGGTTTAACCTTTAGGGTTCGGTTAAAGGAAAATAACCGGGAAATTTTGGCTTATTTGGGTGGGCGGTTGAAGCTCCATCATATAAAAGTGATCCCCGGCGATCACGTTGTCGTTGATATTACTTCTTACGATGACAACCGGGGGAGAATTACAAGAAGATTATAGTTATGAAAGTTCGTTCATCAGTCAAAAAAATTTGTTTGAAATGTAAAACTGCCCGGCGTCGCGGACGGCTTTATATCACCTGTTCCAATCCCAAACATAAACAAAGACAAGGATAATTATGAGATTTTTAGGAGTCAACATTCCCGACAATAAAAAAGTGGAAATTTCTTTATCGTATATTTACGGCATAGGGCCGTCTTCAGCGCGTCAGATTATTAAAGACGCCAAAGTTGACCCGCAAAAAAGAGTCAAAGATTTGAATGCTCAGGAAGTCAGTCAATTAAAAGATTTTATAGAAAAGAAATACAAGATTGAAGGAGAACTTCGCCTGGCAATCAAACAGAATATTAATCGGCTGAAAGAAATTATTTGCTACCGAGGCACTCGCCATTTGAGACGTTTGCCGGTAAGAGGACAGCGGACCAAGACCAATTCCCGGACGGTTCGCGGCAACGTGCGAAAAACGGTAGGTAGTGGTCGGAGAAAATTAGATAAGACATAAAATTAATTTATCATGGGAAAAAAGAAAATAGTCACAAAAACCGAAGAGGCGACCTTAAAAGAAGGCGCTTCAGCTGAAAAAGCGTTAGCCGGTCAAAAAGTCCGGAAAGTTAAACAGCGGGTAGAGTCCGGCCGTATTTATATTCAAGTTAGCTATAATAACACTGTTATTACGGCTACTGATATGAAGGGAAATGTTTTGGCTTGGGCTACCGCCGGTTCTTTGGGATTTTCCGGCCCCAAAAAAGCCACGGCTTTCGCGGCCAGTAAAGTGGCTGAGGCCGTAGCTGAAAAACTCCGACAATCCGGTCCTTCCAGTATTGAGGTTTACATAAAAGGTATCGGCGGCGGCCGCGATTCCGCCCTCAAAGCGTTGGCTAATCGCGGTTTTGATATTGTGGCCATTAAAGACATAACTCCGATTCCGCATAACGGCCCCCGGCCGCGAAAAACCAGAAGAGTTTAAAAATTATGCAAAGAATAACCGAAAAAAAAGAAAGAGCTTTAGGAACCAGACTTTTTTTGAAAGCGTTTCGTTGCAATTCTCCGAAATGCGCCTTGGTTCGTCGTCCTACCAAACCCGGAATTCACGGCAACAAAAAAGGAGGTAAAGGCCGCAGAACGCTTTCGGAATTCGGCCGACAGCTCCAGGAAAAACAAAAAGTTCAGATTTCCTATGGCATCAGCAATCACCAGATGCAACAGCTTTTCCGCGGCAGAAAAGAAACCGGAAAAGTTTTGGAATCATTGGAAAAGCGCTTGGACAATGTCGTTTTTCGTTTAGGCTTGGCTGATTCGCGGATTATCGCGCGCCAATTGGTTAATCATGGACATATTTTAGTAAAAAATAAAAAAGTGTCCGCTCCTTCCTATCAGGTTAAAATCGGTGAAAAAGTGGGCTTGAATTCCAATTCCCGAAAATTGAAAATTTTTGACGGTTTGGAATTAAAAATGAAAAAATTTGAGCAGCCGAAATGGTTGAATTTGGACAAAGAAAATTTGACCGGCGAGTTGATTGACAACCCCCAGGAAATAAATTTGCCATTTGACCTTGATTTAGTCGCCGAGTATTATTCAAGATAAAAAGGTTCGCAAATTTTAATAAAAATTATGGAAAAACTTTATCACAATCTTAGTGAGACAGTAAAGATTAAAAAAATTTCCGATGACGGAACAGCCGGCGTTTTTCATATTGAAGGGCTTTACACCGGATTCGGTTTGACTTTAGGCAACTCTTTGCGCCGGGCTCTTTTTTCTTCTTTGCCGGGAGCCGCCATTACTCAGGTAAAAATCAAAGGTGTTAATCATGAGTTTACTACCATTCCCGGAGTGGTTGAGGACATCGTTGAATTGACTCTCAATTTGAAAAAGGTGCGCTTTAAGTTTTTTGCCGATGAGCCCCAGGTTTTAACCCTTAAGGTCAAAGGAGAAAAAGAAGTTAAGGCCAATGATATCAAAACCAATCCTCAGGTGGAAATTGTTAATCCCGGGCTTCATTTAGCCAGTCTTACCGACAAAAAAGTGGAGTTGGACATGGAGTTGACCGTGGAAAAAGGGTTGGGGTATTTGCCGTCGGCTGACCGGAAAATTGAACGTTTGGCTATCGGCACCATTGTTCTTGATGCTATTTTCTCGCCGGTTACTAAAGTTAATACCTTGGTGGAGAATATGCGTGTTGGTGAAAAAACCGACTACAATCGATTAAAGATTGAAATTGAAACCGATGGTTCTATCTCGCCTTCGGAGGCCTTGCATAAAACAGCCGATGTCCTGAAAGACCATTTTGATAAAGTTTCCGCTGTTTTAGCCGAAGAGGATGAGGAAAAAAAATAAACATGGAAAAACCATTTTTGAAAATTTTAGCCAATAACCTTATTTTGCAGGAAAAAATCGAAACCACTGAAAGTCGGGCAAGGGAACTGCGTCCTTTCGTTGAACACTTAGTTTCCTACGGAAAAAAGCAAAAATTGGCCGTTTATCGCTTGTTATTAAAAAAATTACCAGAAGCGGCCGCGGATAAAATTTATCATGAATTGGCCCCGCGTTATAAAGAGCGCAAAGGCGGTTATCTGCGGGTTATTAAGCATTCTTTAACCCGAAAAAATGACGGAGCGAAAATTGTTACCGTAGAGTTTGTTAAATAATATGGATTACATTTTTGACGCTAAAAATAAAAAATTGGGACGCTTGGCTTCGGAAATCGCCATTATTCTTCAGGGAAAGAAAAATCCCGACTATGAACCAAGATTGCCTGGTACTGATAGGGTGATAGTAAAAAACATCACTGCGATAGAAGTTAGCGGCAAAAAAGAAGAGCAGAAAATTTACTATCATCAAACTGCGGGTTATCTCGGGCATTTGAAGAAAAAAACTTATCGTGAGGTTTTCGCGAAAGAGCCGGCAAGGGTTTTGCGGTTGGCGGTTTTAAGAATGCTTCCCAAAAATAAATTACAGATTAAAAGAATGAAAAGATTAATTATAGAATAAATTTTTTATGGCTGAAAAAATAACAAAAGTAGCAAAAGTAAAAAAAGTTGAAAAAGTAAGCAAGCCTTCGCCTGTTAAAGTTAAAACAGACCGTTATTTTGAAGCGGTTGGCAGAAGAAAAACCGCCATCGCCCGGGTTCGGCTTTACAACCGCGCGGGCGGCGTTTTGGTGAATGAAAAAGATTATCTCAAATATTTCCCCACAGCCCGTCTTCAGCAAATGGCCTTTTCTCCTTTGGAAAAAACAAAACTGAATGGCAAGGCAGATGTCACTGTCAGAGTTTCAGGCGGGGGAATGAGCAGCCAAGCCGAAGCGGTGCGCCATGGTTTATCACGGGCTTTGGTTTTGTTTGATGCTAATTTAAAAGCCCTTATTAAGGGCTTGGGTTATCTAAAAAGAGATCCCCGGATGGTAGAGCGGAAGAAATTCGGTCTTAAGAAAGCCCGTCGCGCGCCGCAATGGGCGAAGAGATAGGGATAGACCCAGCCAAACTTGCCTTCGAAAACAGAAGCAGGACTTCCGCAATTGCCTTTCAGAACCAGAATAATTTTGCTCCAGCGACAAAATTTTCTTTTCCCTCGTCCCGACGGTTCCGATTTCATCGGAAACCAAGCCCGTCGGGACTGCGGGATATTCTTCAAGGCAACTGCGTAAGTCCTACGGCGCTTGGCTATGGAATATTTTCTCAGACAAGTTTGGTTAGGTCAGATTTTAAAATAAAAAGGAGTTAGCCGACGCCAACTCCTTTTTATTTTAGTAGAGATCGTTTTAATCAATAGTTGCTTTAATTCTTCTGATGCCTGCCCCAACCGCTTCTTCTTTGATTATTTTGAACTTACCGATTTCGGAGGTGTTTTTCACGTGCGGGCCGTTGCAGATTTCCTTACTGTAATCGCCGATGGAATAAATTTTTACTTTATCCGGATATTTAATTTTGAAAAAGGCCTTGGCTCCTTCGGCAATCGCTTCTTCTTTTGTTTTTTCTTCAAATCTAACAGGTAAATTTTCTTTGATTTTTTGGTTGACGATTTCTTCAATTTTAGTGATTTCTTCCGGCGTTAATTTTCTTTCAAACGGAAAATCAAAGCGGAAGCGTTCGGGGTTTATATCCGAACCCATCTGCTTTATATTTTCGCCGAATAAATCAGCTAACACTTGGTGGAGCAGGTGAGTGGCGGTGTGAAGCTGGACTATTTTTTGTTTTTCTTCCTCGGTCGCGCCGGTGATTTCGCCGCCATCTTTCAAACCGTGCCCGCCGAATTTTTTTTCCAGCCCGGCCCGGGAAATTTCCTGGTGTTTTTTGAAGGCTTCCCCGCATTCTTTTATTGTTTGATCATCAAATCTGATTCCCCATTCGGTCATAATTTCTTGAGAAAGTTCTGGGGGTAAACCATAAGTTTCGTATATATGAAAAATCTCTTGCCCATCAACCCTTATTATATTATCTTTAATAACCATTCCCTCTGGTAAATTTTCGGGGTCCACTCCTCCTATGGCTCTTCCGTAGATTTTTTTAAGTGCTTTTATTCCTTCGTCTAAGGTTTCTTCAAATTTTTCTTCTTCTTTTTGAATTATAGTTAAAATATCAGCCCCTTTCGATTTAAGTTCGGGATAGACTTCTCTGTAAATTTCAAAAACTTTTTGAGCCAAAGTAATCAGAAAATTTTTTGGCAATTTTAATAATTTACCAAATCTAATTGCTCTTCTTAAAATTCTTCTTAAGATATAACCTTTTTCAACATTAGAAGGAAAAACTCCTTCAGATATCAAAAAAACAGCACTTTTTGTATGATCAGCGATAATTCGTTCACTTCGGTCGGCCAAATCAGAATTTCCAATTTCGAATTTCCAATTTCGAATTTTTTCTATTATTGGAGCAAACAAATCTGTTTCAAAAATTGAGGATTTCTGTTGAAGCACTATAGCTAATCTTTCCAGCCCAGCTCCTGTATCTATGCTTTTTATTGGTAGATTGACAGTATTTCCTTTTTCGTCTCTGCAATATTCTATAAAAACTAAATTCCAAATTTCTAAAAAGCGATTGCAATCACAACCGGGCTTGCAATTATTTTTGCCACAACCAAAATCCTCTCCTAGGTCATAATAGATTTCACTACAAGGACCACAAGGGCCTGTAGGCCCACCTATCCAGAAATTATCTTCTAAGCCGAGTTCCACAATCCTTTCCCTTTTTATTCCTGTACCCATCCAGACCTCCAGTGTTTCTCTGTCGTAGGGAATATTCTTCTCTCCTTTAAAAATACTAACCCACAATCTTTCTTTGTTAATTTTGTAAATTTTAGTAAGTAATTCCCAAGCATAAGATATTGCTTTTTTTCTTCCATAATCTCCAATAGACCAATTTCCTAACATCTCAAAGAAAGTTAATGTTCTATTATTATTACCGACTTTATCAATATCAATCATCCTGAAGCATTTTTGAAAATCAGTGATTCGTTTTGATAGAGGTTTTTTTAGACCCAAAAAGTAAGGTTTGAATTGAACCATGCCGGCATTCACGAATAAAAGAGTAGGATCCTCAGATATCAATGACGAACCGGGTATCCTAAGATGGTCATTTTGTTTAAAAAATTCAATAAATTTTGTTCTAATCTCATTTGAATTCATAATTTTTTGATAAAGATTTAATAATTCTTTTTAAATTTTTAATATTCGACCTATTTTTTTTACGTAGAATGTATCAATTTTTTTCTCTTTTTGCAGATATTGGTCTGTAAGGTCAATAACCATTTTGGTTTGTTTTTTATTGATTTTGGGCAGTGTCTCCCATTTGCTGGAAGTTAATGTTGAAGGTGGACATATTTTAAAAAATTTTATACCAAAAATTCCTGTTGGAAATAATGATCTAACAATAATTTCTTCAGCAAATAATACTTTTGAGTCGTTTTTAAAAAAATTTAAAAGCAGTGGCCGTAAATGATAAGATGCAAGACAACAATGAACATATTCGTGCCAAATAACACCTATAACATAATTTATTTGATGGGTTGGGCAACGAGAAATTTCTATAAGGATACTTTTTCCATCAAGACCCCTTCCTCTTTCTCCGCTAGCAGTATTTGAAGTACCGCAAAGCATTAAATAAATCTTTAATTTTTTTTTAAATGGAACAGGAGCATTAAAAAATTTAATAAGTTTTGTATTGATGAAGTTTATTAAGGAAGACTTGCTAAGTTTTTGAATTTCTATTTCCAATTTTTTTCGCCATTTTTTTAAATTTGGCAAATCTCTCCTATAAATCAAGAAGAATTTATTTTTCCATATTCGAAATACATCGTTCAAAATATTAATTTCTTCCTGCCCAACTTCGTTTTTAAGAGTTTCCCAAGAATTTTTCTCCAAGAAAAAAAATCTACCCAAATATATTTTTGGGAAATTAGCATAATATTTTTTTTTAAATTTTTTTAAAGCAGTGGCTTCTGAGGAAGAAAATGGAAAATTTAGTTCTTTCTTCCAAGGCATAATATTCCATTTTCGATAATGCAAGGGTTCTTTAATTTCAGCAAGATTATGAAGAAAATAATAAAAATTCGCATTTTTATTCAATATCAGTTTAAATTTCATAAAATTTTACGGTTTATTTTTTGCCTCATTCTTAGATGCTAATCTTTTTTCTAGATCCCAAATCATCCATCTTAAGATTTCTTTCATAATCTCACAAGAATATTCTAAGTCAATGCTTCGAATATTTCCACCCACCGCTCTTGCATGGGCTGCGCAAATACCACCACAAATTCCTATAGCAATACAATTAGTACATTCGGGCATATTAACCGGAGAAATGTTTTTCCATTCTTTCGCATAAGTAATACCTTTTTTAGAAAAATAAACACTTCCAAGAAAATTGAAACAAGGACCCTTGTTCCCCTGGGGGTCGATTATTAAACTTCCGTATCGTGAGCCGCAGCGGCAAAAAAGAACTTTTTCCCCTAAAAAATGAATTAGAAATCGTGCAATATAATTATCTAACTTTCCGCGAGATTCTAAATTTTCGTAATTTTTGACGAGAGCCTGTGCAACTTTCTTTGGAGAGGGATAAAGATATAAATATTGAGGTTCTGTTATTATTCCTACTGGCTCAAAATTTATTGAATCAGCTTTTAATTCATCAAGGAAAAATAAGATATTCTTTTCAACTGCTTCAATATTTTGAGAGTTAAGGACCGCTACTGTCCCTAAGTTTTTACATCCTGCTTTTTGAAGGAGATGCCAACCCTTAATAGTATCTTCGAAAGTGCCTTTATCATTTGGATACACTCTACATGAATTATGATATTTTTTCGTCCCATCAATAGATACCCCAATAACAAAATTATATTTAGCAAAAAATTCTGCGATTTCTTGATTGACCAATGAACCATTTGTGTTAATTCGGAAAAAGATTTTTTTATTTGGATATTCAGTATTAATATATTCAACAATTTCTTTAATTATTTTAAAATTAATTAATGGTTCGCCACCAAAGAAACAAATATACTGAGGATTAGGAGAAGATTTAAAGAAAAAATTGACTGCTTCCCTCGCTACTTTAAAAGACATTAATTTTGGCTGGAGCGAATGAGTATCGATACTGTGTTCCAGGCAACAATATTTACACCGATAATTACATCCCGTAGAAACGAGGAGGTACATTCCCATCGGTTGATATTTTATTTTTTTTAATCCATTTTTAATTTTTTCTCGGAATTTTTCTCCACTAAAATTTGAGTAAACCAAAAATTTTTCTTTCTTCAATTCACGGATGAGTTTTTTTATTTCTTCTGGATCATGGTCGCAATTTATTAATTTACGAACAAGAATTTCTTCTTCAATCAGTTTGTTTGTCAAACGATAAACTGCCGAGAGTTCCTTCCCTCCATAACATTTTTTTAAGGTTAAGGCGTTATATAAACACCAATTCCTCTCCTTTTTTAAACAGAATATATAATTCGGGTGGGTTAATTTTTTGCTTAGTATCTCTTTTTGCTTTCTTTTTTTCATAAAAATTAAAAATTTCCTCCGCGCCTTTTTGGGCAGAATTTTATCGCCTATCAATCACCCATTTCACTTTATTATTTGATTTTAGGTGTTTTTCCTGCCGCTATTAATGGCGTAACGCTTTCTGCAGTATAAATAAAAGTCTTAGCTTTACTTGTTATAGGATAGCATTTCTTAGCTTGGCGAACTTTCACAATTTTAGTTTGTATTTTTTTTCTCATTTTTAAAAGAAATAAATTTTATCGACTTTTTCTATCATCAGCATAGAATTTTTAATCAAATCTGTCAATGATATTAATATTAAGAAGAGGGGACGATGGTATGTCCTTTTTCCTTAAAAAATTCCAGAAATAAATTTCGTATTTCTTTGCTGGTCATTAGATTTTTAGTATCCCTCCAATTTTCCAATTTCTTTATGCTGGCGGATTTTTTCCAAGGACTTAGCTTCAATCTGCCGGATTCGCTCCCTCGTCACCCCGAATTCCTTGCCGACTTCTTCAAGGGTGTGGGTGACATTGTCTTCCAAGCCAAAACGCATGCTTAAAATCCTTTGTTCCCTCGGCGAAAGGTCGCTGATAATTTCCTTAAGCTGGTTTCTTAAAAGCGTATGGCTGGCTAATTGTTCTGGCGTTAAACTTTGGTTATCCGGGATAAAATCAGACAGAGTGACTCCTTCGCTCTCATTTTCATCCAAAGGCATTTCCAAAGAAATAACTTCCTGGGAAATTTTTTGGATATAATGAATTTTGCTGACTTCAATTCCCATCTCATTGGCGATTTCTTCCGCTAATGGCATCCGTCCCAATTCCTGGGTGAGCTTCCTTTTAATCTGGGTGTATTTGGAAATGGTTTCCACCATATGAACGGGAATACGGATGGTCCGGGACTGGTCGGCTAAGGCGCGGGTGATGGCCTGGCGGATCCACCAGGTGGCGTAAGTGGAAAATTTAAAACCTTTGCGGTAGTCAAATTTTTCCACGGCGCGGGAAAGCCCGATATTGCCTTCCTGAATCAAATCCAAGATGCTTAAATTGGGGCTGCGGTGAACGTATTTTTTGGCGATAGAAACCACCAGCCGGAGATTGGCTTTCATCAGTTGCTGCCTGGCTGCTTCTTCTCCTCTCTCCTTTCTTTTAGCCAAGGACACTTCTTCCTCGGCTTTTAAAAGGGGAGTTTTGCCGATTTCCTTAAGATACATCTGGACGGCATCAGGCAGGGTTTCACGAACATTGCTGTGTTCTTTCTCAATCGGGTCTTCCGAAGTTTTGATGAATTGTTCGGTTTCAATTACCCCGATGCTGCTTTTTTCTAAAATTTCATATATTTTTTCCAAAAGGGGAATGTTGTGTTCAATATCGGGGAAGAAATAAAGGATTTCCAAATCAGTGATATATTTTTTACTCTTGCCCCTCTTGATTAAAGTATCTAACTTTTTTTTATCTTTTCCTTTAAATTCAAAATCTTCCTCAATAAATAGGATTATTTTTTTTTGTTTTTTGGGAGATTTTTTGCCGTGCTGAGCTTTTGAGCGAAGGCGCAATCTTAGCTTGGCTTTTTTCCCGGGGAGCTTATTTTTTCTTGTTTTTGTTTTTTTTACTTTCTTTATTTTTTTTGATTTTTTCATTTGTTATTTTTTAAATTATTAATTTCTTGGGAAATATTTTGAAATTTTTTCAAAGAATCATCCAGGAGGTTTTTATCGTTTTTTTCCTGGGCTGATTTTATTTCTTTTTGCATTTGATGACCCTGGTTTTTTAAAAATTCTATTTTTAAATGTTTGATTAATTCTTCTGATTCTTTTTGCAAAGCCGGCTCATCAAGATCGGAAAATTCATAACTGGAACGGAGATCCAAGAAGGAAATCAGTTCGTTTTTTGCCCCGCTCTGAAGCAATGAAGGGTCGTCCAAGAATTTTTGCCAATCAGCGGGAAAATAATTGCGGTTTTGAATAACATCAGGGAGGAACTCGGGCTTGGATAGAATCAATGACAAAAGTTTTTGGCAAAGCAAATTCAATCGCGAGGGTTTGATAATTTCTTTATTATTGACTTCTTCAATATCAGCTGAGGCGGAGGATTTGATTTTGATAGTGACCAGCTCGTAGGTTAGGACTTTTTCTTCAATTCCGGATTTCAAGGCGAGCTCTTTCAGCCAATGTGCCTGCTCAATGGCGCTTTTAATGGTCTTGATGTGGCGTAATAAATGGCGGATGTTGCTTTTTTTGGCTGCCCAGTCAAGATTGCTTTTAAAATAAAAATCAAAAAGGCAGATAAAGGCCAGCTGGGTTTTTTCCAGGGCTGTTTTGAGATAATCGGGATTTTTTTCCGCCGCTTCCGCCGGGTCTTTGTATCCGTTTAGATCAAGAACTTTAACATTAAAATCAAAATCGCTAAAGAGATCCAAACCGCGCTCCAGGGCTTTGATGCCGGCTTCATCTTTATCAAAACTTACAATTAAATTTTCGGCTAACCTTTTCAGATTTTTCAGCTGGTCTTGGCTCAAGGCGGTGCCGGAAGTGGCGACCACGTTTTTAATACCCGACTGCCAGGCCATCAGAAAATCCATTTGTCCCTCAACCAAAAAAGCGGTCTGTGTGTGGCCGATTTCCGATTTGGTTTTATGAAATCCGTAAAGAACTCGGGATTTATTAAAGAGCGGGGTTTCCGGGCTGTTGACGTATTTGCCTATTTCCGGACTTTCAAACTGGGGCAGAATCCGGCCGGTGAAAGCGATAACCTTGCCGAAATTATTATAAATGGGGAACATTATCCGGTTATAGAATCTGTCCAGATATTTTCCTTTTTCGGTTTTAATGGCCAAGCCGGCTTTGGCAATATCATTGATATTATAGCCGAGATTAATCAGATATAAAATCAAATTTTCGCCGCCAGCCGGCGCGAATCCGATTTCAAATTCTTCAATGGTTTTCTGTTGAAGAGCCCGTTTTTTCAGATATTCCAGTACGGCCGGAAATTTAGCCAGCTGTTCTTTATAAAAATTTTTGGCTTTTTCGTTGAGGTCGTAAAGAGTATTAAATTCTTTTTGGTCCTGGAGATTAAGGCTCTTCAGCTCCACCCCTGCTTTTTCCGCCAGAACCCGCAGAGCTTCATAAAATTCCAGATTCTCATATTTCATCAAAAACTTAACAACATCGCCGCCCTCGCCGCAGGAACCGAAGCAGTGCCAGATTTGGCGCTCCGGGGAAACAATAAACGATGGTATTTTTTCCTGATGAAAAGGGCAGGGAGCTTTGAAATTTTTGCCGGCCGGCTGAAGCGGAATATAGGACTTAATAAAGTCAACAATATCAATTTTTCCCTTGATTTCTTCTAAAGGAGTGAGCATGTTATTTGTATGAATTTTAGCCCTCAAGCCGGCAGAAATCAACTTTTCATTGAAAAACTATTTTAAAGGATTTAAAATTAGCTTAATTATGAAAGGGATCACTCTTATAGGAATGCCCAGTTCGGGGAAATCAACGATAGGAAAGCTGTTGGCCGAACGTTTGAAATGGAGATTTATTGATTTGGATGATTTAATCAAAAAAGAAGAAGGAATGACTGTCAACGAAATTCTTAAGCAAAAAGGCGAGAAAGAATTGTTGCGATTAGAAAATAGTTATACGTTAAGACAAGATTTTTTCGATGTCGTATTCTCTCCGGGCGGCAGCATAATCTATTCAGACGAAGCAATAGGAAAATTAAAAAAAGATACAATGATTATTTATTTAGAAACTCCTTTGAAAGATATTAAAAAACGCATAGAGAGACATTCAAAAAAAGAAGCGGTCGTAGGTCTTAGGGAGAAAGGAATAGTTAATTTATTTGAAGAAAGAGCCCCGATATATAAATTAAACGCAGACCATATTATTGATTGCTCGGTTTTCAACCGGGATTCGGGCCATGGCTCCTTAATTAATTATATTATTTCGTTATTATCAGTTCCAATAAATAATCCGCCTAAATTGTAAGGCGGATTATTTGATTAAATTTTATGAATTCAATTATTGCTTAACGCCGCTAAGAATTCCGGTGCAGGTTGAAGAGTAGTCTGTCTCGTTTTGGGTTGTGCTTATAGTCGCTGTGCCATTGGCAGTATATTTATAGGCGTTGCCTGATTTGGAGAATTTATAATCGGCCGTAACCTTAGTGGTTATACCTTGATTAGTTATCTCCTCGCTTTGAGTCGCTTTGCCGCGCTTATCAATATCAAAACTCTTTCCGGTTTGCTCATCCACTATTTTATTGCCGCTGACAATAATAATTGTGTCCATCGGAATAGTGGTAAGGTTTGGGAAATTGCCCTGGCAAGCCAAGTTTCCGGTCATAGTATAAGTGCCGTCCCAAACAACTGGTTTGCTATTTTTGACCAGCAGATACCCGCCTACGCCCAACGCTACTACTATAATCACTATTATCAAAATTAATAACCCTTTTTTGTTAATTTTCATGTTTTTTATAAAATTATAATAACTAGAGCTATTTTCGACCTTTGTAATTTATTACAAAATAATTATAGCATTTTTTTTAAAAAAATAACCCGCCAGAGGTCTTGCGACATGACGGGTTGTTGAATTTGTTTATTTTTTCTACTGAGCGGAGGTAGTCGCCGAAGATGCTTTTGCGGCGGGAAAATATTCTTCAAGCAACCGTAAGAGCAACGGCTCAACTATTTTATTTTTAATATCAGAAAGCGTTGCTAAATGCGCGCGTCTTCGGAAAAATCGCGGCTTTCCCAAAATATAAAGAGTGAGCCAACGAGCGGAACAAGAAATTGCTTCGTGAGTTCCGGCATGATCAAGCTGCATACTCTTCGCGAAATCGGAAGCAATAAAATCTGCTGCTGTGCCTGCCATGGAGACAACTATGTTGTCGGAATAAGCTTCGTCAGCGCCCTTTTCAATAAGATCTAAAAGGATTTTTTCAACCTTATCCATTCTTATGCAGTGTCGCGGCAGACCCTGAGATTTCGCGTAAGAAACCAGCAAGCGCTCAAATCTGGAGATTTTTTTATCTTGTCTAAATTTTCTTGCGTCAACTTCATCGGGATTTTCAATCCCGGCATCAGCGAACTCTTGCCGCCATTTAATTGTTCCGGCTTTGACTTCGTAACTGATCGGGAAAAGGCTTGGTGAGAAATCCTGTCCCTGGTTATCAAGGATTGCTCTTATTATTGTTTCAGGAACCGGCATCGCCATAATTTCTTTATATGTTTGATTTCCGATTTTTGCGATAATCGGTTTAACATATTTTTCTCTGTCGGAATCGCTGATTCTATGGCATCCCGCGGAATAGGCGGCGCAAAAATCGTGTTTTTTTATAACATTGAGACGCCGAAGTATTTCCGTAGCGCGCCAAGAGACGATGAGATTCCGAGGTTGCCAAAGTCCCCAAGAATATATTTTGCCGTCTTCAAAAAGAATACCGGCGCCGCATTCATTGCCGAAAGCGCTTGATGGATCCCTTCCGTCATACACTATAGGGGTGCATTTAACCGGGTTATCGCCTCTGCCCTCAACTACAGCCATAAACGGTTCGTTCTTGAAATAAATCTTCCCTTTTGTATCCATTAATTACCTCCTTTTCTGTTTTTAATGTGCGTTTTCAAATTCAAGCTTATCTTTAAGCTTGTTCCTATATAACAGTATAAAATAGATGGAAAGTCAAGAAACGCCAAAAATTAAAATCCCGCCGAGAGCGGCGGGTTCGTTTGCCGGTAAACAGGGGATTTCTAGCTTTCTATAATTTCTATTCTGGTTTTTTGGACGCCGAATTGCTTGGCTTGCTCGGTGGTCGGGAACCAGATATCAATTTTATGGCTGTTTTTTTTGGCCATCCGGTCTTTGACCGTGAAAATTTTATCGCCATAAAGCTCCGGAAGTCTGATTCTAGTGTTAAATGCCAAAAAATTGCAGGCCACGATGCCGTCTTCAACCAGAGAACCAGAAGCGGTGATAAATGGCGTGGAGTCGGTCTGTTCAGGCGTGCTGGAGTAAGCGGTTATTATTATAACATTGATTTTTGGGTCAATTTGGGGGATTGAGGTTGCTTGGGCTTCTATCGTGGAATCGGGTTTTACTAGGTTTTTGCTAATCATTTCCTTAAGCGCCAAATTAGGCAAAAACAGGCTAGGTGCCAAATTAAAGAAGATTAATGAGGCCAAGAGCTTATGTTGTTTGTTCATATTTATATTTTTTTTGCCTGCGCAGGCAGGGTTTTTTCCAATAAAAAATCCCCGTTTAAGGGATATAGGCATATACTAACATATATTGCTTTGTTTTGTCAACCCCGTTAGAAGTCTGATTTTATGTGGCATAAAGCTAATTTTAGACAGGCTTTATTCTTAGTTATAGCCCGCTATTGCGAAGCAAAAAAATTTTCATAGAAAATTTTTTTGCCAAAGACTTCTAACGGGGCCAATAGAGAGAAATTGGTGGCGGAAGGGGCGAGATTCGAACTCGCGGTACCTTGCGGTACACGATCTTTCCAGGATCGCCAGTTAAACCGCTCCTGCACCCTTCCATTACAAACACAAAAGCAATTATATAACGTCTTTATTGTTGTAAACAACTACCGAGTCCTTGCCTTTTTTCTTTTTTGCTTCATACATGGTCATATCGGCTCTTTCAATCAATTCGTAGAGTTGGTTTAAAACTTTTTCTTCCGCCTGACGTTTTTTAGAAGACGCGGAAGAAAGGCCGTGGAACTGGGTTTTTTTATGATAGCCTACAATTCCGAAGCTGGCGCTCATTTGTCTGTTTTTTATTTTTACCGTTTTAAGCTTATTCTTTAATTTTTCCGCGATGCCGTAAGCGGTTTTTTCGTTGGCGCCGGCCAAACCGATGACAAATTCATCGCCGCCCCAGCGGCCGACAATATCCAAATCTCTTACCGAATCCCGAAAGATTTTAGCCGCGGTTTTTAAAACTTTATCGCCGAATTTATGGCCGTATTCATTATTGATCATTTTAAAATTATCAAGATCAATAAAAATCAACGAAAAATATTTGAAAGAAATTTTACGTTTTTCAGAAATCTTTTTTAATATCTTGATTTCTTTTAAAAATTTTTCCGCCTCCCGGATAAATCCCCGGCGATTATAGAGCTCGGTTAAAGTATCTCTTTCGGCTAAGGCAGAAAGTTCCTTGATTTCCGTTTCCTGCAGCCTCACTAATTTCTCCAAATCTTTTATTTTATTTGTAAGGTTGATTTTTTTGTTCATTTTGCCATTTACTATTGTAATTCCACGATCGTGGAATTACAATAGTAAATTATTATTATCTGGAAATACTTTATCAAAAATTCCCGATTTCATTGAGCTCCGACTTTGTCGAGAGTCCTCGATACAATCGGGAGATTCTCGACAAAGTCGGAGCAAATATTAAACGCTCATCTCGCGTAATGCCTTGATTCGTTCCTTTACTGGTGGATGGGTCATAAAAAGCTTAGTAAACCAGGATTCCCGGGTTTTGCCCTTGAAAGGATTTTCAATCCAGAGATGCGAAGTGGTGTTGTTGGCTATTTTCATCGGCGTAGGGTCTTGCGATATTTTTTCCAAAGCCTGGGCTAGGCCCTCCGGGTAGCGGGTCAGGAGAGAGCCGGAAGCATCGGCTAGGAATTCTCTTTTTCGGGAAATCGCCAGTTGCATCAAAGCGGCGGCTATGGGCGCCAAGATCGCAAATATTATTCCTATTAAAAATAAGACTCCTCCGCCTTCATTGCGATTGTTTCGGCGCCCGCCCCGGTTCCAAAACATTGAACGGATAAACATATTTGAAATCAAGGAAACAAAACCGACCAAGACCACCACGGCGGTTGAAAGTAAAATATCCCGGTTGCCGACATGGGATAATTCATGGGCGATAACGCCTTCCAGCTCCGCGCGGTTTAATTTAGCGAGCAATCCTGAAGTGACCGCAATCACGCTGTGTTGAGGATTGCGGCCGGTAGCGAAAGCGTTAGGCGACGCTTCATTGACTAAATATATTTTTGGAGTAGGCAGGCCGGCGGTGATGGCTAAGTTTTCCACGATATTATAGAGTTCGGGGTTGTCTTTTCTCTCAACCGGAATTGCCCGCGCCATCGCCAGGACGATTTTATCCGACTGCCAATAACTTATCAGCGACATTAATACGCTGAAAATAACGGCAAAAATTAGAATCGCCGAGCTGTCAAAAATATATGAAAAAAACCAGCCGAGGCCGATGACGACAATTAAAAATCCCGTGAACAAAAACCAGGTTCGGCGAATATTGGATTCTTGATGAGAGTAAAGAGAGGCCATAATTCTTATGAGCCGTTAATGCTTAGTGGCTAAAAACTAACTTTCACCGGTTCTTTTTCCGTTTCCGATTCCAAGCCGAAGAATTCTTCTTTTTTGAATCCGAACGAACCGGCGATTAAATTAGCCGGAAAGGTTTCAATGGCGGTGTCAAAATCCCTGACATTGCCGTTGTAAAACCGGCGGGCCGCTTGGATTTTATTTTCGGTATCGGTCAATTCTTGCTGTAACTCCAAAAAATTGGCGTTGGCTTTCAAATCCGGATAATTTTCAGCCACTGCGAAAAGCGTTTTCAAGGTGCCGGAAAGGGCATTTTCGGCTTTAGCTTTTTCGTCTTTTCCGCTGGCGCTGATGGCTTGAGCCCGGGCTTCGGTTACTTTTTCAAAAACCGTTCTTTCGTGGGTCATATAGCCCTTGACCGCTTCCACTAAGTTGGGAATAAGGTCATAGCGCCGTTTCAGTTGAACTTCAATATCCGACCAGGCCTCTTTTATCCGGTAACTTTTTTTGATTAATCCGTTATAAGTCAGGATAATCCATAAAATAATAACAGCGACGATGGCGATAATAATATTGGTTAAAGAAAAATAATTCATATTCTTTTATTTTAATATTAAAAGTTGCGACCTTGCGTTTATCTTATCATAAATTTTTGAAATTAAAAAGCGCCGCGGATTTTCATCTGCGGCGCCGTTGTTTCTATTTTTTAGCGCTTTTCTTCTGCCAAACGCTTTTCCAGGAATTTTTCATCTTTTCCCAGTCTTAGCAAGGCGTATGGCCAGGCATATTCGTAGATATGTAAATCCTTGCTTGAGACGACCAGTTGGCCGTCTTCTACGCCTATTCTTTCAGCCATATGTTCTTTCAGCAACTGAATTCCGCCGAGATTAGTAGGAAAGCCGGCCCATAAATCCCAGCTTCGGAAGTAAACCCAGAAATGCAGTTTGTTATTTTCAATCCAGGTGTCAATTCCGCGCAGGCATTGCGAGCTGGTTTTTATTTCGTTGTTTTTATTCCAGGCATTTGAAATTACTCTCTCCCACCAGATTTCTTTCTTTACCGGGTCGTAAACAGAAATTTTTTCAACAAGCTCCAATTTGCGTTCGTAAAACAGTATTGATTCCGGTCGGCCGACGGTCATATAGCCATGATTAGTTTCATGCCCCGCTTTTTTGTAATATTCCACTAGCCATTCAATTTGCCACCAGATATCTTCGCCGTAGGTATAATGTTCGCTCGCCGTTTTGTCCGGACTGCAGAGATAATCAAAATACTGGTTGATGTATTCTTCGTTTGTCGGCGGGATGACAGAGGACCCTTCGGGCATCAATGGGGCAAGCGGCCTATGACCGGGATTATGAATTTCCGCAATAATCGGCATTCCCGCGCGGTGCGTTTTTTCAAAACTTCCGGCGCTGATAAGATATATCCTTCCTTTCTCAATTACCGTTTTTACGCATTGATACCAGGCATCGTCAAGATCGCTAGCGAACACATGAGCTACTAATTGTCCATTAACCATTTCCCACCTCCTTAGATTTTCTTTTTTCTTACCAAAATTTTGTGGCGGCTAAAAAGTTCTTTCGCGAGGCTTTTGTCTTCGTCGCCGTATTCTTTGAGGTAAACGAATTCTTTAATGCCGAGATTCACCAACACTTTGGCGCAATCGTAGCAAGGCGAATAAATACAGTAGACGGTTGAACCGCGCAGATTTATTCCTTCAGACGAGGCATTGGCGATGGCGTTTGTTTCGGCATGGGCGCCGCGGCATAAACCGGAACCGGCAGGCAACCTTTTGCCGTTTTTGTCTTCTTTAGCGCAGCCGACTTCAGTGCAATGAGGTTCGCCGCTCGGCGGGCCATTATAACCTCCCGATAAAATTCTTTTGTCTTTAGCGAAGACAACGCCAACCTTGAAATGTTTGCAGGCGGACCTTTCCGCGTATAATTGGGCAACGCTCATAAAAAAATCATCCCAACTTATTCTTCCTTTATTTTCCATAACAACATTATAGTTTTATTTTTAAAATGCTACAAGCATAAAAACAGAAAAATTCCGCGCTGTCAAATAAAGATGCCGAGTAAAAAACAAAAACGGAGGCAATCGCCTCCGTTTTGAGATGTTTTCAGTAATCCAGCCGAGAAATTTAGTAATCTTCCATTCCCATCGGTGGCTGACCGGGCATTCGGTCTTTCTTTTCTTCCGGCAGCTCCGCCACCACGGCTTCGGTAATCAAAAGCAGGGAAGCGACCGAAACCGCATTTTGGAGAGCCAAGCGGGTCACTTTAGCCGGGTCAATGACGCCGGATTTTATGAGATTTTCAAATTGGCCGGTAGCGGCGTTAAATCCGAAATCATCTTTGCCTTCTTTGACTTTATTTAAAACAACGGCGCCGTTATAGCCGGCGTTTTCCGAAATTTGTTTCAAAGGAGCGCAAATTCCTTCCAAAATTATTTTAGCGCCGACAATTTCCGCCAGTTGGCTTTTATCGTATTTATCTATTAATGCCTCCACGGCCTTGGCGGTTCTGACCAGAGCCACGCCTCCGCCGGGGACAATTCCTTCGTCAATGGCGGCTTTAGTGGCGGCCACGGCGTCTTCAATCCGGTGCTGTTTTTCTTTTTGTTCCACTTCGGTGGCCGCGCCCACTTTAATGACGGCGACGCCGCCGGAAAGTTTGCCTACTCTTTCCTGAAGATGTTCGCGGTCAAATTCGGAATCGGTTTTTTGGATTTGAGCTTTTAATTGAGCGACTCTTTTTTCAATTTCCGATTTTTCGCCTCTGCCGCCGACAATCGTCGTATTGTCTTTATTGGCTACCACGCGGTGCGCCTGGCCCAAAGCGATGATGTCGGTGTTTTCCAGTTTGCGTCCGATTTCTTCGGAAATAAATTCGGCGCCGGTGACGGTGGCGATATCCTGAAGCATTTCTTTTTTGCGGTCGCCGAAGCCCGGGGCTTTCACGCCCAAGACATTAAAGACGCCCCGAATTTTATTAACCACTAAAGTTGCCAGCGCTTCGCCGTCAATATCGTCGGCGATAATCACCAGGTCTTTTTTACCGGCTTGAACGAGTTTTTCCAAAAGCGGCAAAAGAGCGCCGATGCTGGAAATTTTTTGGTCAGTCACCAATATATAGGGGTTTTCCATAACCGCTTCCATCCGTTCGGGATTGGTGACCATATAAGCGGAGACATACCCGCGGTCAAACTGCAGACCGTCCACTAATTCTTTGGAAAGCCCCAGGGTTTGCGATTCTTCAACCGTAACCACTCCGTCTTTTCCGACTTGATCAATGACATCGGCGATTAATTTGCCGATTTCCGGGTCGCGGGCGGAAATGGTCGCCACCTGGGCGATTTCTTCTTTGTTGCTTATTTTTTGGGAAAGATTTTTGAGAGAAATCAAAACTTCTTCATAGGCCTTTTCCATTCCCCGGCGCATGGCGATGGGGTCAATGCCGGAAGTGACGTTTTTCAACCCTTCATGAATGAAAATTTGAGCCAAAAGGGTGGCAGTGGTGGTTCCGTCTCCGGCGACATCGTTGGTTTTAGAAGCCACTTCTTTGATTAATTCAGCTCCGAGATTTTCAATCCGATCCTTTAATTCAATTTCTTTGGCAATAGTTACGCCGTCCAAAGTGATAGTAGGCGCTCCGAATCCTTTGTCCAAAACCACGGCCCGGCCGCGGGGACCGAGAGTAATTTTTACCGTGTCCGCCAATTTATCTACGCCGACTTTAAGTTTCGCTCTTGCTTTATCGTCAAATAAAATTTGTTTCGCCATAATTTTGATTATTCTAAAATTGCTAATATATCGTCTTCGTTTCCGACCAAATACTTTTTGTTATCAATTTCAATTTCGTCAGGCCCGTATTTTTTAAATAAAACCATATCGCCGATTTTTACGGTCATCGGCAAGCGTTCGCCTTTTTCATTAAATTTTCCCAGACCGACGGCGACTACTTTTCCTTTGATGGGTTTTTCTTTTTCCGCGTTGTCAGGAAGAACGATGCCCGATTTGGTTTTCAGTTCTTCTTCCAACACTTCAATAAAAACATGATTTGAAAGAGGTTTAAAGTTCATAAATATTTTAATAAATTAAATATCAAAAAACGACCTTTTTGATTTATCAATCTAATCAATTTAAAACCGGTTGTCAACTTCATTCCAAAACTTTTTCCGCCAGCCAAAGTCTTTTCGGTTTTCCGCAAACCAAACTTGCCTTCGAAAACCAGAATAATTTTGCTCCAGCGGCAAAATTTTCTTTTCCCTCGGCGTCCAAACTCCGCTTCGCGGAGACCAATCTTTGGACGCCTGCGGGATATTTTCTCAGACAAGTTTGGTTTGCTTGAAACCTCTTGACATTCAATCATCAAATATAGGATACTGAAGTTTAATGTTATTTAATTTTACTCAAAAGGCCTATGAAATTTGTTATGTCGTTTTTCGTTTGGGAGACGGCATAAAAAATGCCGATTTAAGAACTCGTTTGGAAAAAGCGGGGCTTGATCTCTTGGAAGCCGGTTCTTCAAATAACAATTTGTCTTTAAGCAATTCACTTTCGCTTTTAGAAGTTTTAATGAATTTCAGCCAAGGCATAGGAGAAATAAGTTATCTTCAATCGCAGGTGCTATTGCGGGAAATCGGCAATCTTAATACGGCCGTCAGGCAAAATAATTCGGCAATTGCCGAATTGAATTTAGAAGAGTTTTTCCAAACCTCAACACCAACGCAGAATAATAATGAATCTATAGCTAAATCGGCAATGCCAATGGTAGTTGATAACAAAGTAGACGAAATAGGACAAGAAGAGGCGGCCGTGGTGGAAAAAGACAAGGAAAATGCGGTAATGAGGAAATCGGCAATTATAGATATAATGCGGCAAGTTCAGAATTGCCGGATTAAAGATTTGGTTGCCGCATTCCCATGCACAAGCGAAAGAACACTCCGCTACGACCTTCAGAAATTTTGCGAAGAGGGGATGATTGAACGGGTTGGCCCCGGCGGTCCCGGAACTTATTACCAGCTCAAACCTGCCGTAACTTTCAGCCAATAATTCCGTTCTATTTAATAGTTATCACTATTACGATATGTTCAAGTTTAGTGGTAGCTCAGTTGATATATATTTGGCGTGTAGTATAATAGAAAGGTTCAGAAGTGAGGCTGAACGGTATTTTCATGGAGCATAAAACATGAATCATGAAGCGTATTTTTTAATGTTTCATGTTTCAAGCTTAATGTTTCATGAAGCGAAATCAGTCTCACTTTTCAAAGTGAGATTTTTTATTTACAAAATGAAAAAAAATATAAAATTAAAAAAAAATATCACCCTTGATGATTTGGCTAAGATGGTAAACTCGGGATTTGAAGAGATGAATATAAAATTTAGCAAGGTTGATAAAAAATTTGATTTATTAGAGTACGAAATGAATAAAAGATTTGATCAGTTAGAGGAAATTATTTTCCATGAGTATAAAAACCGTATTGAAAGATTAGAAGATCAATTTAAAGAATTACAAGCAGATTTTCGACAATTAGTGAGTTTTAAAAAATGATACTAGGATTATTCTTCTATTTATTCCGCTAACTAACCTCACAAGCTTAGCGGCGGGTCGATGAATAAAAGTGATAATCTTCCAAAAATTAAAAATTAATAATTCTAAGTCGATTTAAAAATTAATTAAAAATGAGTAGAAAAATTAGTTCAATTGCGATTTCATTGACGACAGCTGTTTTTCTTTCCGGTTCATTGATGATGCCGGTAGGAGCAGCTACCGTTAGCGAACTCCAAACACAGATCAATGCCTTATTGGCATCAATTCAGTTATTACAGACTCAATTAGCTACGGCTCAAGGTACCACGCAAACGACTTCATACACTTTCACTAAGGACCTCACCCTTGGTTCAAAAGGCGATGATGTTATGGCTTTGCAGCAGCTCTTGAATGCTTCAGGATATGCGGTAGCTGCTTCCGGAGCTGGTTCAGTTGGCAATGAAACCACTTATTTCGGTTCATTGACACAGGCGGCTTTGGCGAAATATCAGGCGGCTAAAGGAATTACTCCTCCAGCCGGATATTTTGGACCCAAGACTCGGGCTTATGTTGCGTCAGTGGCTGTAACCACTCCAACAACCCCAACAACCCCGACCACTCCGACAACTCCGGGCGCGCCAGCAGTCACGAACACATCCGTTTCGTTGGCTTCTGATTCCCCGACTGGCAGCGTTATTGCCGGAGCCGGGAATATGGTAGTTGGTAAATTTGTTTTTTCAGCTTTAAGCGCTGCTACTGTTACTGAAATAAAACTCACCAAAATTGGTGTAACCAGCGACAGCAATATCAACAACCTTTACTTGGCGGATGAAACCGGAGCGGTTATCGCTCAATACAATTCTCTGTCAAGCGGAGTGGCGACTTTTTCAGCCACTAAATTGTTTGATATCAGCGCCGGTGCTACCCGCACCATCGCTTTGAGAATGGATTTGTCCACAAGCGCGAGCGCGGGCAACAATATCGCCTGGCAGTTAACTTCAGCCACAGCGGCTGGCGTTACTTTCAGCGGTTTGCCGGTTAGCTCCAACACTTTGACAGTTACTACTGTCACTAATCCTTCTTTGGCGACGGTCACTATTGATCACCAGGCCGTGGGCGCGACCGTTGATGCCGGTACTATGGGCGTCAATGTTAGCAATGCCACTGTCACTGTCGACAACAGCGCGGTTGCTCTTAAAACAATCAAATACACCGTTGTTGGCTCAGTCAGTATGGGTGATTTAAAGAATGCCAAACTGACCCTTAACGGTACTCAGATTGGCTCAACAGTTGCCAGCGTTGGTTCCGATGGGACAGTTGTTTTTGACTTGTCTTCCTCGGATGTCAAGTTACCGACCGGTAACTCCACTTTGGGAGTGTCGGTTGATGTAATGGGCAGCCCAAGCCGGACTATGACTTGGTATGTCTTGAGACCCTATGATATTTATTTGGTTGATAGCCAGTACAACACCGGAATCTCCGGCACTTTTACTGATACCTACTCAACCCAAGTAACCATTGGTACGGGCTCAATCACAGTTTCTTTGGCGTCAGACTCACCAACCGGAAGTATTCCGATTGGCGCTTCTAATGTCACTTTGGCTAAATTCGCCGTATATGCGGCGGGTGAAGCTGTAAAAGTGAAATTTTTGGATGCGACAATTACCGAAGCTGGTAGCGCCACTTGGGAGACCATCGGTAATGTCACCGATGATGTTAAAAACATCAAAATAATTGACGATGCCGGCAATCAGGTTGGTAATACCATCAGCACAGTTGCTGGCGGAACCACCAACGGCACATGTACCTTAGCGGCTACTTCCATAAAGTGTCACTTTGGTACCAGCGCTTCGGCAATCAATTACATTGTTCCAGCGAACACTACCAGAATACTTTCACTTAAAGCTGATATTGGTAGTTCTGCCGACGTTACTTCACTTACCGGCTCTTTGCCTGGTAATGCAAATAACTTAGAGGGTCAAACCTCTTTCGCGACTGCTACCACTGGTTCACGAAGCGGTAGCACTTTGACGGTTGTTTCTTCACCGTTAACAGCGGCTTTGAACACCGCTTTTGGCGCCCCGACTTATGTAGCTGGAGGCAACAACAAGAGAATCGCTTCTTTCACTTTAACCGCTTCTTCAGCTGAAGGCGCTAAAGTTTCAACCTTAACTTTTGACAAGGACGCGTTTACCCTTCACATCCAGAACTTGAAAGTAATGGTTGGAGGCGTTCAATTCGGCGTGACCAAGGCGACAGTCAGCAAGACTGCCGCGGAAACGGCGATGCAATTTTCAGGCGCTATCCCGATTACGGTTGCGGCCGGAGGTTCGGTAATAGTTGATGTTTATACCGACCTTCTTGCCACTGCTGAAACCGAAGCTACTGCTATTGACTTGACTGCTTGGACAGCCACGGGTTTGGTTTCCAACAGCGCCATTACTTTTTCTCCAACCGGTGGAGTTGCCGGTCCGGATGTAACTATTGCTTCCGGCGCTACTTTGACTTTAGCGCTTGATTCAACCACGCCATCGGCAAAACAGGTGGTAATGTCGCAAACCAACAATGATTTGTTCGCCATCAGCTTGGCTGGTAATGCTTACGAAGATATGAAGGTTTCGGCCATCAAATTCTACGACACCATTACCGGAAACACCGCGGGATTAGCTTCATTTGAAAATCTGAAGTTATACAACGGTACGACTTTATTGGCCGGCCCGATGGGAGCGACTGTTGTCGGTACGACAACTTCCACGGTGCTCTTCAGTTTGGCCGCTCCGTTGGTTGTTGCCAAGAACGATACTGTTACCTTAACTCTTAAGGGCGATGTGGCGAGCTATGATTCCGGAGGTTCGAAATCTGTCACAACTCACACCTGGAAAATTAACGCTACTTCAACCGATATTACCGGTATTGGCAGCGACTCTAACACCGCGGCCACTATCAGTGGTTCGGCCGCCAGCGATACCGCTATCACGGTGTATAAAACCAAATTGGCCTTTACTTCCACTTTAATTGGCGCGACATCAGGCCGCACCAGGACAGCAACTGACAATTTGGCAACCATAAACTGGACAGCCAATTCGGCCGGTTCAGTGATATTGGGAACGGTTACCGTTAAATTTACCGGCGTTGCTGTTTCCAGCGGTTCAACCGCATTCAAGGTTGACTTGTTAAAGAGCGACACCACAGCGTTTGGCGGCGCCACACAGCAAACCTGTACTCCGGCTGCCGGCAACACTTGCGATGTTACCTTTGCGCCTACGTTCACTATTTCCAAAGGAGCTACTCAGGCTACTATATTGAGAGTTGATTCTTCCGCTTTCTATGACGTTGCCAGTATGAGTGAATCACTGTCAGTAACCATTAATGGTGCCACCGATGTCACATGGAATGATGGAATAAATGGCAGTCTTCCTATAGAAGCCAGCGTTGTTCCGTTCACTATTGCTGACGCGCAATACTAATCCGACCCTTGAGACGGATTTAGGAACCAAAAGCCGCCGAAAGGCGGCTTTTGGTTTTCCTGTGATATAATTAATTTTAATGAAAAAAGAAATTTTGATTAAGGTTATTAAGTTTTTGCTTTATGCCGTTCTTTTTATCCCTTTAATTTTTAGCCGGAGCTTGATGTACCCTTTTAATACGCTCAAGGTTTTTGTTTTTTTCTCCCTGATGGAAATCATTTTCGCTTTGTGGCTTGGTTTGATTATTTTTCACAAAGAATACCGGCCGCGATTCACGCCCTTAAAAATAATCCTTGGTTTGTTTTTCATTCTTTTAATTATTTCCTCAATCTTTGGCCTTGATTGGCATCGGAGCTTATGGTCGGTTCAAGCCCGGGCTTTAGGGCTAATAGCGCTTTTTCATTTTGGAGCGCTGTTTATCGTTCTCTCCGGTTTATGGCGGGAAATTAATTGGAAAAAATATCTTGGTTTTTCTTTTATAGTAAGTTCCATAATTGCCCTTACCACTATCGGCGTTGGGTTGAAATTAATAGACGGCAATTTATTTATAACTTCCAATATCCGGCCCGGCGTTTTTTTTGGCAACTCTTCTTTCACGGCTTCTTACATTTTTTTCCATATTTTTATCGGCCTTTGGCTGTTTTTTGAATTTTTGCGGAAAGGCGCCAATAAAATTATGCCAATTTTAATTGGGATTTTGACCATGCTGAATGTTTGGGCGATATTTCTAACGGAAACAAGAGCGGCGCTTCTGGGCGTTATGATAGGAATTATTTTTTTGCTTATTTATTTTTCGGTTTCCCGCCGGCAAAATTTCGCGGATATTCCGGTTTTTTCCAAATTAAGTATTCGGAAATTATCAGCGTTTTTTTTGGTAATTATCATTGTTTGCATCGGCGTTTTTTGGTTTACCCGAACCGCTCATTTCTGGGAAAAAATTCCCAGTTTAAGGCGGGCTACCGAGTTTTTCGCTTTGAGCCGGCCCGCAGAAACGGAACCGCGTTTTATTGCCCTAAAAATAGGGTGGCAATCGTTTTTGGAGCGGCCAATTTTGGGATTCGGTTTTGAGAATTTTAAGTATCCATTTGACCGCCATTATGACCCCCGCCTTTTGAGGTTTGATTTTAGCGGGACTTATTGGGACAAACCCCATAATGTTTTTTTGGAATATCTGATTAATACCGGTATTCTTGGTTTTATGGCTTACTTGGGAATTTTTATTGTTGCGTTTAAAAAGCTGATAGGTGCTGATAAAAAGCTGATTTATGCGGATAAAAATATCAGCATCAATCAGCCAGAATCGGCATTAATCAGCGCATCGCCATTTTTAATGGCGATGTTGATAGCTTATTTAGCGCAGAATTTTTTTCTTTTTGACACCTTTGGTTCTTATCTGATGTTTTTTATTTTACTGGCTTTTATAGATGGGAATTATAAACACAAAGATGACGCAAACGAAAATAAAATAGAAAAAAAACAAAATTTGCCGAATTCTTATATCAAAGCAATTGTTATCGTTTTGTTGGTTTTGGTGTCGTTTATCCCCATTTATTTTGTAAATTACAAATCGCTTTACGCCAATAATCGCCAATACTGGGGATTAAACTATTTTCTGAACCGTATGTCTGCTTCGGCTCTTGTTGCTTACGCCCAGTCTTTGTCCACCCCTAATCCGTATACCAATGACATCAGAAAAGATTTTGCTTCAGCAGTTTCCGATATTTATTCCCAAGGAATATTTATTCCCGAAATTGAAAAGGTTTCCGCCAAAGCGATGTCGGAATTGGCTTTAGCGATTAATAGCCAGCCGAATGATGGTGCTTTGCGTTTGACTTTTGCCAATTTAAGTTCAGTCTTTTATGTTTTCAATTCCGCTTATTTGAAAGCAGGGGAAGAGCAAGGCGCGCAATCCTTGAAATTGAGCCCTCAACGGCAGGAAATTTATTACACTTTGGCGAAAATTAAAGTCATCGAAGGCGAAAAATCTGCGGCGGTTGAATTGATGAAAAAAGCGGTGGAGCTGGACCCGGAAGCGGCTGACCCGCATTTTTACTACGGGTTTACTTTACTTGAAGCCGGCGAAAGAGAACTTGGCTTCGCCGAAATAGAACGAGCCAAAAAATTGGGACGCGGACCGCAAAACAACGGAGAAGCGAGAGTGCTTGGTAATTATTATGGAGACGCCGGTGATTACGAAAAAGCTATTTATATGTATCTGACCGCCATAAGCTATAATCAAGATGATTTGGATTCGCAGCTTAAGCTGGGAATGGTTTATTTTTATTCCGGCGACCGAGGTAATGCTCGCTTTCGTCTAAAACAGATCTTAGACGCTTTGCCGGAATTTAAAAAATCGCCGTCTTTTGAAACAGTTAAGCCGATTATTGAAGATTTAGGCTTGTGATGGTTATATGATTAATTTATTTTCAAAACTTTCAAAATTTTTCCTTTATTTGGTGCCTTTTACTGTTTTGATTGTTTCCCGAAGCACTCTATTTCCTTTTATTGTCGGCAAATATGTCTTTTTCCGGGTAGTGGTGGAATTAGCCCTGATATTTTTTCTTTGGGCTTGGGTGAGGGGAGAATTTCAATTTTCAAAGTTAAAATTAAAAATTTTAACCCCCTTGGTAATCGCGGTTTCGGTTTTTACTTTGATATTTTTGCTGGCGGGATTTTTAGGTTATGATCCTTCCGCTTCTTTCTGGTCCAATTTTGAGCGTGGAGAAGGCGGATTGCAGATGCTGCATCTTTTTATTTTCTTCGTTTTATTAGGTTTACTCTTTAGAGATGAAAAGGCCTGGCGGAGAATGTTTATTGTTTCGGCGTTGGTGGCGGTTTTGGTAATTGCCTATGGATTCGCCGCCGCTTTGAAAATATCTGGTTTTATAGGTCCTGGTATTTGTGAGCGGTTCGCCGGTTCTTTGGGAAATTCGGCTTACATCGGCACTTTTATGATTTTCGCTTTGTTCTACGCCGGCTATCTGCTTATTAATGGCCTGCGCCAGTCCGCGTCCGGTCCGCATAAGTTTGCGTCTTTGAAAAAATGGCTTTGGGGGAGTTTAATGGTTTTATTTTTGATAATTCTGATTTTTTCCGGAACCCGGGGAGCATTTTTGGGATTGGCCGCCGGTGTTTTAGCCGGTTTGTCTTATCTCTTTTTCCGTCTGCCATCCGGCCGCGTCCGGAAAATAATTTTGTTTGTAATTATTGTTTTGATAATTTTTGGATGGCTAGGATTCAAATATCGCAGTTCCATAGATCTAATGCCTTTTTGTAAAAATGAAGGCCAGGGTGGAAATAGAATTTTGGATATCAATTTAAGCACCGAAAATTTACAAACGCGATTTTTTCTCTGGAAACAATCAATTAAAATTTTTGAAGAAAGGCCGATTCTCGGCTGGGGGCCGGAGAATTTCAGTCCGGCTATTGAAAAATATCATCTGCCGCAATTTACGGTTTGGTTCGACCGCGCTCACAACATTTTTTTCGATTATTTGACAACAACCGGCATTTTGGGGCTGTTAAGTTATCTTTCAATTTTTATTGTTTTCTATTGGCAATTTTTAAAAAAGATGCGCAAATCAGCGTTAAGTCCGTATCAGTCCGCGCTGATATTTGCTCTCCCTATAGCTTATTTGGTTCAAGGCGTTGTTCTCTTTGAAGTTTTGCCGATTTACATTAATCTTTTCCTGTTTTTGGCCTTTGCAAATTACAAATTTAATAATAAATTTTAAAATTAAGGCATTCATTCAAAATTGAAAATTATTACATTTATGTTTAAATCATACAAACTCATAATAGCAACAACATTATCTTTACTGATCGTCACAGTAATGTACTTTGGCTCTTATTTGCCCTTGAGAAAAAGCCAGCTTTTTATCAAAGCTATGTCTGACCTTCAATCGGGAAAAATTCGCTCCATCCAGGATTTTGATACGGCTTTCGCGTCGGCTTTAAATTTTTATTCACCCATCGGCCAAGATGAGATTTCTTCTCAATATTTAAATATTCTGGCTAATGTAATAAGCCAGCAGACCGATAAAAATATAATTGAAATTTTAACCAAGCAGGCCGAAAATACAATGGAGCCGATTCTTAAAGCAGGCAAAGGATTCGGCTATAGCCAGAATCTCTATGCCTTTGCCCGACTTTACGAATTAGCCGCCCAGAAATTAAACAGTAATGTTTATCTTCAAAAAAGCGTTGATATGCTAAAATTGGGTTTAGAAAATAGTTCCAATCGTTTTATTTTCCTTGAAGGACTTTTTAATATTTATCAAATGGCGGGGGATAAAGAAAAAACAAAAGAAATAGGAGAAATTATTCTTAAATATTGGCCGGACAATGAAAAAATTAAAACAATTATCCAGTCGTTATAATTAATTATAAAAATGGCAAAAAAAACAAAAGTTGGTATTATTGGTTTGGGTTATGTCGGCGGCGCGTTGCGGCATTGGTTTGAAAAACAACCCGGAAAATATGAGGTTTTTTCTTACGATAAATATAAAAATATCGGGTCGGAAAACGAAATCAACCGGGCCGAAATTATTTTTGTGGCGGTGCCGACGCCTTTTTATGACAACGGCCGGGGCTATGACGATTCCGAAGTCGGGAAGGCTCTTGAAAATATCCGGGATAAAAAAATCGTGGTTTTAAAATCAACGATTCTCCCCGGCTCAACCGATAAATTTCAAAAACAGCATCCCCGGAAAATTCTTTTGCATAATCCCGAATTTTTAAGAGCTAAAACCGCCATCAAGGATTTTTTGAAACCTGAAAAACAGCTCGTCGGCTACACTAACTTAAAAAGCAGGCGATTGGCGCCGAAAATTTTAAAAATTCTTCCTCAGGCGCCGCATTCGAAAATCATCAAGGCCCGGGAAACGGAAATGATCAAATATTTTTCCAACACTTTTTTGGCTGCCCGGGTTATTTTCGCCAACCAAATTTATGATTTATGCCAGAAACTCGGCGGAATAGATTTTGAAGTGATAAAAGAATGCGTCGGCTGGGACCCGAGAATCGGCTCAAGCCATTTTAATATTTTTACCGACGGTTATCGGGGCTATAGCGGCGGCTGTCTTATCAAGGACACCAAGTCCTTTGTTCAGCTTGCCGAAAAACTTCGGGTTAATTTGTCTTTGCTTAAAGAAGTGGATGAGGCTAATGAGAAGTTGCGGATGAATTCTCATCGTCGATAGGTATCTTAAAGAACTGCGTCAAGTATGAAAATACTATTTTTATCTTCAGACCTTAGCAAAACCGGCGGTATCCAGCGGTATAATAAAGACCTTCTAATGGCCTTAAAAAACAATAACGCCAAAGTTTTTTTAGTTGAAAGACCGTCCCATTTTTTAGGTAAGCCAATTTTTGTTTTGAAAAGTATTTTCGCTGCTGTTTTTAAAAAACCGGATGTTATTTTCTGCACTCACATTAATTTTGCCCCCTTGTGCATACTTTTAAACAATCTTTTTAGTTTGAAATATATTGTTTTTACATACGGCATAGAAGTTTGGGATTTAAAAAACCGGGTTGCAATCAGGGGGCTGAACGGCGCGGACGTAGTCGTGACTATATCTGATTTTACGGCGGGATTTTTAAAAGCAACCCTGCCGAATATTGAAAATAAATTATACTTTTTATCACCCACATTTGATGAAGATAAATTTTTTATTGCAAGACGACCCCAAGATTTAATTAGAAAATATGGTTTGAGCAACAATAGTAAAATAATTTTAACCGTGGCTAGGTTGGATTCCACTGAACAGCGCAAAGGTTATGATAAGATTATTGAAATACTTCCGGAGATAAAAGAGGAAGATTGCAATATTAAATACTTTTTAGTCGGCGGAGGGGACGATATAGAAAGAATTGAAAAACTTATCAAAAAAGTAGGAGTTGAGAAGGATGTTGTATTGACGGGATACGTACCGGATGATGAGTTGGCTGACTATTACAACTTAGCCGATGTTTTTGCTATGCTTTCTAAAAAGGAGGGTTTTGGTATAGTGTTTTTAGAGGCCATGGCTTGCGGTACGCCTGTTATCGCGGGTAACAAAGACGGCTCGCGCGACGCCCTTCTTAATGGTAAATTGGGGATTTTAGTTGACCCGGACAACAAGGAGAAAATAAAAAGCGCTATCTTGGAAGTTGTGAAAAAAAAATCAGATAGTAAAATCAAAGAAGGTGAAACATTAAGAGGAGAAGTAATCCTGCATTTCGGGCCTAAAAGGTTTCAAGATAAAGTGGCCAATTTAATAAAGTCTATTGAATAACATGAAAAAAGCGTTAATTACAGGGATAACGGGGCAAGATGGTTCTTATCTTGCGGAATTATTGTTAGATAAAAATTATCAAGTGCATGGTTTGGTGCGCCGTTCTGCGGTTGAGAAAAAGGATGAAAGATTTTCTCGCATAAAACATATTTTAAACAGAATAGAGATGCATTACGGAGATGTGAGAGATTATCCTGCCATCTGGCGATTAATAGAAAAGATTAAGCCGGATGAATTATATCATCTCGCTGCTCAAAGCCAGGTTGGCGTGTCTTTCGAGGATGATTTTGGCACGTTTCAAATAAACACAAACGGAACTCATTATTTGTTAGATGCCGTTAAAAATATAAAACCCGATTGCAAATTTTATTTTGCGGGCACCAGCGAAATGTTCGGGGACGTCAAGGAATCTCCGCAGAATGAGGATTCTTTATTTAATCCCGTGTCTCCATACGGTATTTCCAAGCTGGCTTCTTTCTATCTTACCAAGATGTACAGAGATGCGTATGGAGTTTTTGCTTGTACTGGAATTTTATTTAATCATGAATCGCCTAGGCGAGGTTTTGAGTTTGTGACGAGAAAGATTACCTCAACAGCGGCAAAAATTAAGTTTAATCTCGAAGATAGATTGGAGCTCGGCAACTTGAGCGCTAAAAGGGATTGGGGTTTCGCCGGCGATTACGTAAGAGCTATGTGGCTGATGCTACAGCAAGACAAGCCAGAGGACTTTGTAATAGGTACTGGAGAAAATCATAGCGTGCGAGAGTTTGTTGAACTTGCCTTCAAAGGCATTGGTATTGATATCGAGTGGAAAGGAGAAGGCATTAATGAAAGAGGCGCTAATAAGAACACTGGTAGAGATTTGATTTTTGTGAAAGAAGAATATTTCCGGCCACTGGATGTAAATAAATTATTAGCTGACGCATCCAAGGCGAAAGAAAAATTAAACTGGAAACCAGAAAAAAAATTCAAAGATCTTGTCGGACTTATGATTAAATCTGACTTAGAATCAATTGAATAAATTAATCTATAAAGATAAGTTTTATCAAAACATTTGTAATATTTGCGGGAATAAAAATACTCATTTTGTTTTCAATCGGCCTGACGGGTTGGGGGTTTTTGAGTGCCAGAATTGCGGGCTGGCCTTTGTCAATCCGATGCCTTCCAAGGAAAATATTCTTGAAATTTATAAAAATCAGAATATAGATTTTGAAACGCTTAAAAATAAATTTTACGACCAGAAAAAAACCGGCAGCAATAAATCGATTATCAGGCGCATTTCTAAATTTAAAAAAATTTCCGGCAGCCGGATTTTAGACATTGGCTGCGGCCCGGGTTTTCTTTTGTATGATTTAAAAAAAGCCGGAGCGAAAGGAACCGGCTTGGAAATTTCTAAAGCCCTTGTTTCTTTCGGCCGGAAGGAATTGGGTTTGGATATCCAGGAGGGGACATTGGAAAATTCCAGTTTATCTTTAGCGAGTTTTGACATCGTGGTTTGCAGTAATTTAATAGAGCATCTTTCGGACCCAATCGGTTTTTTCTCCCGACTGGACCGCGTTTTGGCTCCGGCCGGCATCGTGTATTTTTCAACCCCGAATTACGACGCCACCAAGGAATACGGAAACAAATGGCCGGGTTTTTACAAGGATTTTGAACATATTTTTTATTTTAATAAACGCAGTTTGACTTACGCCTTGAGCCGTTTGGATTTAAAGCCGATTAAATTTTTCTATTTGCCCCAGACCGGCGGCATAATAGGCAAGAAAAACATCAATTACGAAAAATCCAGTAGCCGAACGAAAATCCGCAAAATTCTTTTAAACACGCCTATTTTGAATAAATTTTTATGGGAAATGATTTTTTTAACACGCCGCCTGGCGAATTCAAAATCAATCAGAGAGGGAACCGCTTTTGAGATGGAAGCGATATTTGAGAAAACAAAAGTATGAAAAAAAAATACAAATTAGCCGTTTTAACTTCTCATCCCATTCAGTATCAGGCGCCTCTTTTCAGAAAATTGGCCCAGCACCCCGAAATAGAGCTGATGGTTTATTTTTGCTGTGATTACGGGATAAAAGAGGAATTTGACCCCGGTTTCGGCAAAAAAATAAAATGGGATATTCCTTTGCTTGACGGCTATAAATATAAATTTTTAAAAAATTACAGCTTGAGGCCCCGCCCGGGTTTTTTCGGCTTGGTAAACCCCTCAATTATCAAAGAACTTTTTTCAAATCATTATGACGCGATTTTAGTGCGGGGTTATTCCAGTGTTTCCAATTGGTTTGCTTTTTTCGGCGCTTGGCTGAGCCGGACGCCTGTTTTTCTTCACGGTGATTCCAATTTATTGAAAAGGCCCCGTTTGTGGGCCCATTTTGTCAAAAGATTATTATTCCCGTTATTTTTCAAAGGAATTTCCGCGTTTCTTTCAGTCGGCGCGTCAAATAAAGAATATTATAAATATTTCGGCGCGCCCGATAAAAAAATATTTCTGACTCCTTATTCCATAGATAATGATTTTTTTCAAAAAGAATCGGAAAAATATAAAGGAAGAAAAGAAGAAATCCGGAAAAAATTTAATTTGCCGCTTAAAATTCCCATAATTTTATACGTGGGAAAAATTTATAAAGGAAAAGGTGCTTTTGATTTATTAAAGGCCTTTGAGAAAATTTCGGGTTCTTTGGAATCCGCTCTTGTTTTTATCGGGGAAGGGGAGGAGAAAATCTACTTGGAGAATTATGTCAAAGAAAAAAATATCAAAAACGTTTATTTTCAGGGTTTTAAAAACCAGAGCGAGTTGCCCGCTTTTTACGCCGTCTCGGATGTGTTTGTTTTTCCTTCAAAAATAGACAGCTGGGGCTTGGTGGTAAATGAAGCCATGGCTTGCGGCCTTCCGGTTATTGCCACTGGTTTTGTGGGAGCATCTCATGATTTAATTAAGCAGGGATTTAATGGCTTCGTTTACAGGGCGGGAGATATTGAAGAGTTGAAATTATGTATTGAAAAAACGATAGTGGATCCCGCTTTAAGAAATAAAATGAGCGAAAATTCCCTTAAAATTATTTCAAGCTGGAATTACGATTCCTGCGTTGAAGGAATTCTCAGGGCCTTAGAATATGTTTCAAAACAATGAATAAGCCGAATTTTATTATCAACGCCGACGATTTCGGGCAAAATGACGAAATCAACGAAGCGGTCATAAAATGTTTCAACGACGGTTTTTTGACCAGCGCGAGCGTTTTGGCGAACGGCTCGGCTTTTGATAAAGCCATGGAATTCGCGAAGAATCATAAAAATTTCAGCATCGGTATTCACTTGAACCTTACCGGAGGAAAACCCGCCACCAAGAATTTAAGAGAAGTCTCCTCGCTTGTAAAAAATGATAATTTTTTGAGTTCGGAAGAATTCCGGAAAAAATATTTTCGGTTCGGCGTTTCCGGCAGGCAAATTTACAAAGAATTGGAAAATCAGATTCTTAAGTTTCTCGGTTACGGTTTAAAGCCGAGTCATATTGATTCCCATCATCATATTCATACGCTTCCCACCGTGGCGATGATAACCGCCAAATTGGCGAAAAAATACGGGATTTCAAAAATCAGGCCCTCTTCAAATTATTTTACGGCTCAAAAAATCAATTACCGGAATTTTTTTCCGACGTCGCTGAAATTGGCTTATAAAAAGATGATAAATAATTATTTTAGGCGGCGTTTTATAATGCCCGATTATTTTTGTGAAGGCAGTTTGGACCGAATTTTTAACGATGAGAAATTTCTTGGTAATTTATCCGACGCCACCTACCTTTTCATGTCTCACCCGGATATTAGCGGCGCCGGGATTAGTGATCTGAAGATACTGACAGACAAAAATTTGTTCCGTTTGTTAAATAGCGACTTAGGCGTTAAGTTTATTTCTTTCAACGAATTATGAGTTTAAATTCTATCATCAAAAAACTGCGCGCCGAATACTCCAAAGCGGGTTTCAGTTTTTTGTTTTTTAAGAAAATTTTTCAAAGAGCGTTTCGGATTATTCAGGAATTTTTGGTCGGCCTCATTCCCCAAAAAGTTTTTTCCCGGTATGTTTTTGATAAATTATTGGTTAAGCCCTCTTATTTAGACATAGAAATAACGAACACCTGCAACGCCCGTTGCTGTTTTTGCCCGTATAAATATATGAAACGCCCGAAGGGAATGATGAGCGATGAAATTTTTGAAAAAACAGTCAAAGATTATGTTGAAATCGGAGGGGGCAGGGTGGAATTGACACCAGTTCCGGGAGAAGTTTTTTTGGACAAAAAAGCGATTGAAAGAATAAAATTTTTGCGTTCCTTTGAAGAAATAAAGGAGATAAGTTTTTACACCAACGGAATTTTTCTTAATAATTTTGATATGGAAGAATTACTGGCTTCGGGTGTGAACAACATCACCGTCACTTTTGGCGGAACCGACCGGGAAGAATACCGGGAAATTTTCGGGGTGGATATGTTCGACCGGGTGTCTGGCAATTTAATTAAGTTAGGGGAAACAAACCGGCGGTTAAACCGTCCGGTTTCGCTTGCGATATCTTTCCGGACTTCCAAGAAATTATCCCTTTTTACAAAAACCGATTTATTTAAGGCGTTAAGCAGGGATTTTCGGATTGATTATCAGTATAACTATCACAGCTGGGGAGGGCTGATTAAACAAGATGATTTAAAAGGTGAAATGAGGATGTCGCCGTTGCCGGTCAATAAAATAAAAGAACCCTGCGGACTTTCTTATTCGGGATTGCGGGTCGCCTGGAACGGCGACGTCACTCCTTGCTGGTGCGGAGATATAGAAATAGATCTTAAAATCGGAAACATAATGGAAAATTCTTTGATAGATATCTGGAAAGGGGAAAAGATGATAAATTTTCGCGAGTCATTTATAAAAGGGAAGCCGCCTTTGATTTGCCGAAAATGCGAACATTACAGCGGATTGGATCATTTCAGGAACCCGGAATCCTTTAAAGCCGCTTCGGAGAATTATAAGGCCTATTTGAATTCCGAATACGTCAAAAAAACCGAAAATGCCGATAAACGAATATAAAAAATTTTACGAGAGCGTAGACAGGGGAAAATATGCTTCGGGCAAAGATTTAAGCAATGACCTTTTTTACAAAGAATTTTCCGGATTTATAAAAAAATATGGTTTGGAAAATGGAAAGGCCTTGGAAATAGGCAGCGGCAACGGGAAATACCAGGATATAATCGGGGATTACACGGGCGCGGATATCAGCGATTCCCTTTCAAATTTTTATCATAAAAGATACGTGGTTTTGGAAGAAAACGAAAAATATCCCTTTCTTGACCAAAATTTTGATTTGGTATTCACGACTTCAGTTTTTGAGCATATCCCGAACATAGAATTTTCTTTAAAAGAAACACTCCGGGTGTTGGAAAATAAAGGATATTTATTTTTTCACATGGCTTGGCAGGTAAGACCCTGGGCGGCGGACGGCTATGCTGTCAGGCCTTATTCGGATTTCGGCTTAAAAGGCAAATTAATCAAAGCGTTAGTCCCTTTAAGAGAAAACATGTTTTTTCGGATTTGTTCGGTTATGCCGAAAAGAATAATTTGGGCGTTAGGTTTTATTTTGAATAGAAATAACTTCAGAAATGAGTTAAAATACAAAAAACTTAAGCCGAACTATGAAACTTTTTGGTCTTCCGACTCTGATGCCTGTAATTCCGTTGACCCATTCGCGATGATTCTTTATTTTAGGGCGAACAATTGTAAAATCATGAATTATTCCAATCCTTGGAAAGCGTTTTTTGTAAGGTCGGGCATTTTAATGATTTCAAAAAACATATGAAAATTTTAATCAGTTGTTCCAAAGTTAAATATTTATTAGGCATGTCTTTTGCGAGAAGTTTCCAGAAGCTCTCAATTGAGACGGAATTGTTTTTTGATGATGAAGCTTATGAAGAAAGTTTCAGGGTTTTCAAGAATAAATATACCCATAGATTATTCTGGAAGTTTTTCTCGGTTCTTGTGAGAGAAAAATTCTTTAATTCAATCAAAAAAAGTAATCCGGATTTAATACTTATTTTTAAAGGCGCGTATTATAGTCCCGAGTTTCTTAAAAGTATTAAGGACAAATGGCCCGCAATTCCTCTTTTTTGCTACGCTCCAGACAATGTTTTTGATACAAAATATTATGGCGTGAGCAATAAATGGATTCGGAGATCTATCCCGATATACGACGCCTATTTCATCTGGGGAAAGTTTCTAATTGGCAAATTATTGGATTTCGGCGCCAAAAGAGCCGAATATATTCCTTTCGGTTATGACCCCGATATTCATTATCCGGTTAAGGCAACGGTTGAAGAAAAAAAATATTATGGTTCGGATGTAGCTTTTATTGGCAGTTGGGATAAAGAGCGTGAACAGTTATTGAATCGCGTTGCCGATTATGATTTGAAAATATGGGGGGATAGCTGGGCTAAGGCTAACCCACAATTAAAGAAAAAATGGCAAGGAAGAGCGGTGTTCGGCGAAGAATTGGCTAAAGTTTGCGACAGCTCCAAAATAATCTTGGATATTCTGCGCCCGCATATGTTGCCGGCCCACACAATGAAGATTTTTGAAATTTCAGGTTGCAAAGGATTTCTTCTTTCCAGCCGGGGAGGGGAATTCGGCGATTTCTTTGATGAGGGAGAAGAAATAGCTACTTTTGAAAATCCGGAAGAAATGCTCAGTAAACTTAATTTTTTCTTAAAACACGACGAACTCAGAGCGAAGATTGCCGAAGCGGCGCATAAGAAAGTGGGGCGATACGAATACGTGAATTCGGCGAAAAAGATAATTGCGACTTATCAAGAATTGACGGCTGGCAGAGTTTAATTTGATTAAAATAAAAAAGGATTCTATAATTATATTTATATCTTTATTAATAATTAATTATCAAAACTATGGCAAAAAAAACAAAAGTTTTAATTACTGGTTCGGCCGGTTTTATTGGTAGCCACTTATCCGCTTATCTTAATAATAAGGGGTTTTCCGTTTACGATGTCGATGATTTGTCCGGAGGTTTTTTAAGAAACGTCGTTAACAAAAAATTTTTCAAAAAACTTGATTTGAGGGAACGCGAGAAAACCGCTCAATACATCAAAGAGTTAAAGCCGGAAGTAATTTTTCATCTGGCGGCTGATGCGACAGAGGGCAGGAGTCAATTTACTCCTTTTAGCGCTGTTGACCGCAATCTGGTCGCTTACATGAACGTTTTAGTGCCGGCTATCAAAAACGGTTTAAAAAAAATGATACTGATGAGTTCAATGAGTGTTTATGGATCGCAACAGGTTCCTTTCCGGGAAAATCTCATAACTCAACCTGAGGATGTTTACGGAACTTCCAAAGCGGCCATGGAGACGGTGACGCGGGTAATGTCTAACGTTTACGGATTCGAATATGTCGTTATTCGGCCCCATAATGTTTATGGTCCTAAGCAGAATTTATCGGATCCTTATAGGAATGTTGTCGGTATCTTTATCAACCGGTTATTAAATGGCAAGAATTTTTTCATTTACGGAGATGGCGAGCAAAAGCGAGCTTTTTCTTACATTGACGAGATTGTAGACGGGACAGCTAAAGCCGCTTTCAGCCGAAAATGCGAGGGGAAAATAATAAATCTTGGCGGCGACAAGGCGATAACCCTGAATGATTTGGCAAAAATCGTACTTGAAGAATTTTTTGAGACTAAGAAAATACCGGCCCATTTTATGCCTAAATATTTTCCGGCTAGGCCTCAAGAAGTGAAATATGCCTATAGTAATCATGATATCGCCAAGAAATTGATAAACTTCAAAGAAAAAACTGCTTTGAGGAAAGGAATAAGAATAATGATTGAATGGGCTAAATCCATGGGGCCTCAAAAATTCAGATATTTGTCAGAACTCGACTTGGAAAGCAGCGCTACTCCTAAAATTTGGAAAGACAAACTGCTTTAATTTCGCTAAAATTCTCTTTAAATATTTTTTGCCCAAGGCGCTATTTCTAGAATAGTAATTATGCAAGACGAAAATAAAAAACCAATAAGCGCCGCATGGTGCGAATTCCTGAAAGAGAAAGGTTACGAGCAGCATATATCAAAAAAAGGGGATTACAGAAAAGTAAGAAACTTCTCCAGAGTTTGGAGAAGGATATTCAGAGAGATAAAATTGAATCCTTTTTTCCGGAATGATTTAAATATTTTTGAAGTCGGTTGCGGTGGAGGGGGACAACTCATGATGTTCGCTTTAAATGGCTGGAAATGCGTCGGGCTTGATTGTTCAGAAGAGGTTTTAAAAAGAGCCGGGAATTACATCCAAGAAGCATCGGCTATACGCAAGGAGGATTTGAACATAACTTTGATTTGCGAAGATTTTTTAAATTATAAACCATCAGGCGGTTTAAAATTTGACGTTGTTTTCCATGTCGGGGTGTTGGAACATTTTTTAGATGAATCAGAAAGGCTGATGTTTCTTAAGAAAATGTTTGATTTGTCAAAGCCGGGAGGTTATATAATTTCAATTGTGCCAAGCGGAATCCATCCTTTGCGACAAAAGATGAGACAATTCAAATTAGGTGGCTATAATATTCCGGAAATTGACTACAACCCTTCTCTTATTACGAAAGAATTCAAAGAATGTGGAGCTGAAGATATAAAAATTCTTCCTCATAATATTTTGGGATATTTTTTGATTGACAATAAAAATTTTATAATCAATGCCCTTAGAAGAATTATCTATTATTTTTTTCAAATAATACCTTCCTCTGGCGTGCCATTCAATTTTGCCTTAAAACATGCAAGCACCTTAATCGGTATAGCAAAAAAATCCCTATGAAAATCGCGATTTCGGTTCCGGGAAGATTTCATCTTTTTAATTTAGCTCAGCAACTATTGAAACGAGATTATTTATCTCAGCTCATAACTTCTTACCCAAAATTTGAAACTAAAAAATATGGCATTCCCCCTGGGAAAGTCAGTTCTATTTTAATCAAAGAAATTATGTTTCGGGGCTTTCAGAATTTGCCGCAGTTTTTACAAAATGTTTATAATCCGCATTATTTAATTTCTGAAATTTTTGATAAGCTAGCTTCCCGTTCTCTGAAGAAATCCGATATAGTGATCGGTATTTCCTCAACATTCCTTCATACTTTAAGAAAAGCGAAACAAATGGGTGCTATCACCGTTACCGAACGCGGCAGTTCTCATATTATTTATCAAAATGATCTTCTTAAAGAAGAATACGAAAAATTCGGCATAAAAATGAGAACGTTCTTATTGCCCCACCCGGAAGTTATCAAAAAAGAACTGAAAGAATACGAAGAGGCCGATTATATTTCCGTTCCTTCTTCTTACGCCAAAAGAACTTTTCTGGAAAAAGGCGTTCCGGAAAACAAGATTATCCAGGTTCCTTACGGGGTTGACTTATCCGCTTTTAGACAAGTTCCTAAAAATGACAATATTTTCCGCGTTGTATTTGTCGGCGGAATAAGCTTGCGAAAAGGTGTCCATTATTTACTTCAGGCGTTTTCCGAATTAAATCTACCAAAGTCAGAATTAACACTTATCGGGTCAATCAACGATGAGATTAAACCGTTTTTTAAAAAATACGAAGGTAAATTTAAATGGCTTGGTCATATGCCCCAGAAGGAGCTTTACAAGTATTATTCTCAGGGCTCGGTTTTCGTGATAGCTTCCATCGAGGAGGGCTTAGCTTTGGTTCAGCCCCAAGCGATGGCTTGTGGTTTGCCGGTAATTTGCACCGTTAATACTGGCGGCGAAGATATTATCCGCAATGGAATTGACGGTTTTGTGATCCCTATCCGCGACGTTGAAGCACTGAAAGAAAAGATTTATTATCTTTATAATAATCCGGAGATTTGCCGGAAAATGGGGGAGTCGGCTAAACAAAGGGTTAAGAGCGGTTTCACCTGGGATGATTACGGAAATAAAATGATCTCAGCCTATCAAAAAATTTTAGAAAAGCATCATGGCTAAAAAATTATGATTAATATTTTGGTAAAATTAATCGGTTATCCAGCGACGATTTTGCATGGGGATGCGGCTGTTTTTGATAGGTACAGATGGCTTAAAAAAAATCTCCTATCTGGTCCTTTACGCACCTTAGATGCCGGCTGTGGTTCGGGGGCTTTTACAATGTACGCGGCAAAAATCGGCAATGAAGCCGTAGGAATTTCTTTCGATAAAAGAAATAATAAAGTCGCGGCTGAAAGGGCAAAAATTTTAAACATTCCCAATGTTAATTTTATTGACGGGGATTTAAGAAAATTAGACGAAATGTCTGAAGTTTTGGGAAAATTTGACCAAATTATTTGTTTTGAAACGATTGAGCATATTTTAAACGATAAAAAACTTGTTAAAGATTTTTTTTCGCTGCTGAAATCAGGAGGAAAATTATTTTTAACCACTCCGTATAAATATTACAGACCACTTTATGGCGAGGACAAGGATAAAGTATCAACTTACGAGGATGGAGGCCATGTCAGATACGGATATACTCACGAAGAAATGGCAGATTTATTAAAAAAATCCGGTTTTGAAATTGAAACACTAGAATACATTAGTGGTTATTTTTCCCAACAACTGATTAATCTAGAACGTTTTTTAGCGTCTAAAATAAATCCAAAATTGGCTTGGTTGATTGTTTTGCCTTTAAGATTATCTTCGTTTTTAGATTTATTTGGTGGAAAGATTATTAAATATCCCTATCTTTCAATTGGCGTGATTGCGGTAAAAAAATGAGCTAAACAATAATAAGGAAATAAAAAACACCAGGAATGAATCCTGGTGTTTTATTTATTGCTTTATCGGCCTTTTTATAGCCCATAAAGTTCTTTTTTTGATGTTGCCCAACGGGTTTGCGTCATCTCCTTTAATACCTCGTCAGGGATGGGGTTATTTAATTGTTCTTTCAGGAATTCTACAGACCATTCCTTCTTGATTGCCCAGTACCAATATCTCGCTAACCGATTGATTTTTTCTGTGTCTTTAATCTTAAGTACTGTTTTGTCTTGGAAGTTAGTCGGTTGCACGTTGCCGTCAATCAAGCCCTTTTTGATGCAATAAGACCAAAGCTCGGTACCGGGAAGTGGTTGATAAATGGTCACGACAGATTCCAGTGGGTGGCATCTCTTGTTGAATTCGAATGTTTCCAGAGCATCAGCAAGCGGATCCTCAACGGGAAGGCCAATCATATTTTGAGTACGGACCTTGATTCCTGCTTCCTCGCACCAGCGCACGGCCTTATAAACATCGTCATTAGTTACTCCTCCGCGCCGCAAAAGTTTCTGCGTTTCCGCGTTAGCGGATTCGATGGAGACATTAAGAAGCTTACATCCGCTTCTGGCCATCATTATCACCGTTTTTTCGTCCACACTATTCGCACGGATAGAACCACAAAAACTCGGAATGTCGTTGGCTAACAAAAGTTTGCAGAATTTTTCAAGCCAGTCCGGATTATCCGCTAAGTCGTCGTCGTTGAAATAGGCCAATTCAAGCCCATATTCATTTTTCACCGCGATGACTTCCTGAATCATTATTTCCGGCGAGGGACGATAAGTAAAAAACGACTTTTGGTCCAAGTACATCTTTTTGAAGGCGTGGTTAAAACAGTGGGTACAGGAAAAAAGGCAGTAGCGGCAGGCGATAAATCGTTTCATCCTTGCTTTCCCGAGCTCATCATACTTATAGATGATACTTCGGTCTGGCGAGGAATATTCAAATCGGCCGAGCAGTTCGCCTCGCGACAGTCGTGGCGCTAAACCATTTACGATACTCAAAATCACACTTTCTCCCGGCCCTTGGACCACATAATCAATTGCTGGGTCTTGCGTCCATCGGGAGGGCATAAAAGTGGGGTCTGACCCCCCAACCACAGAAATAAATCGATGGTGTTTAGTTTTGAGCTCTTGGTTGCGCTTGGCAAACCAATCCGCCTCGTCGCTCGTTACGGAATACATTACGAAATCGACTGGGTTTGCGGCAAGATATTTATCCGCGTTTTCTTCTTCGTCTTGCACTAAATCTACTTCATGCCCGGCTTTTTTAAGCACAGCGCTAAGATAGCAGATACCCAGTTTATCCATGCGAAGCTTCTTCTCAACAAAAAGAATTTTCATTAAAACCCCCCTTTCGTTATTTAATTATTAATTTGTCAATCGGATATGGAAACACTTATAATCCATTATCCATGCTTTTTTTATTTTAAACTGTATTTCAAAATAAGTCAAGTCCAGTTGTGGTTGCGTTTAGCTGTTGTCCGCTGGGTAATTTTTGTAAATACAAAAAGGAACACGGTATTTATCACCGTGTTCCTTTTTGCTTATCACAGTTGCGATAGTGGTTTAAAGCATACAGCCGAAGCTGAATCAATTTAAGTTTGAGTGCGGGCTAACTACCAGTATCATCTTAAACGCCTTGATGAGCTCTTCTAGGCCTTCGTCTATTGAAATATCGGTAGTAAAACCAATTTTACGAATTTTTTTATATGAAACTTCATAGTTGCGAAAATCAGGGTCGTGGCCGATTGGCGCGAAGTAGAGATAAAAATCGATTTTCTCCTTGATTTTTTTGGCGATATTTTCTTTCGTGAGGTTCATTGATTCGTGCCCGACATTAAAAACATCGTTTTTCATCTGCGGGATGTGCGCGAGTGCGAACGCGAACGCCTTCGCCATATCTTTGACATGAATAAAGGTTCGCCGATAATCTTTCTGGTACACAATAAGGTTTCGTTCATGAACCGCCTTATAAGTGAAATCGTTCGGTAGTAAATCAAGGCGGAGGCGCGGCGAGATGCCGAACCCCGTCGCGAACCGATAAATAATACAATTGCCCTTCGTGAGAAAAATTTTTTCCGACTCGGTTTTTGTAACTCCGTAAAGAGATAACGGGTTGAGCGGCGTTTTCTCGGTACAGATGGTTCTCACTTTACCGTAATTACTGCCCGTTGAGGCAAAGATAAGAGTTTGATTTTTACTTCGGAGTTTATTGATAATTTTACTTGCCTGGAGATTCACGCTTTTTGCGAGGTCGGGACGCATGCGACAAGCCGGCTCTCCCACAATGGCGGCGAGATGAATTATAACATCGGCGTTGCGGATAGCCGGTTTCATCACTATTTCATCCCGCACGTCGCCAAGAATGAAATGAAAATTTTTAAACATTGCGTTCCCAAGAAGGCTGTCTTGGTGATACATCAAATTATCAACCACCGTGACATCAAGACCCTCCTTAAGGAGTAGTGGAACTAATGTTGACCCAACGAATCCCGCGCCTCCGGTAATGAGTATCTTCATATGTTTATAATTATGCACCATTTTTAATTACTACTTAATTAGTATAATTAAAGTGGCGTTTTCTGCAAGTGTATTGATATTGACGGCGTATGGCGGGCCGCGGCCGTGCTTGCTACAGCGTTGATTTTGTGAGGTAGCCTTGCTAAAATTTTACGTATGGATAAAAGCGCATCAGATAAAAATCCACTGGTGAGTATCTGTACGACATTTTTTAACGCAGGAAGATATATCCACAGGGTTATTGAAAGTTGTTTGAATCAAACATATAAAAATATAGAAATAGTGATAGTTGATGACGCGAGTACCGATGACAGCGAGAGAGTGGTAAGGGAATATATGGCGCGAGATTCCAGAGTAAAATATTTCAGAAACGACAAAAGAGCTAATGTTTTAAATAGTAAGGGATTCGTCGCGGAGGGATTTTTGAAAATGTCCAAGCTTGCGAAGGGAGATTTTGCCATGATGATGGGAGCAGATGATTGGCTTGCGAGGGATTATATAGAAAATGGAGTGCGTGCCTTTTTGAGACATCCTGACATCGCCGGCGTGGTGCCGGATTTAACAGCTTTGTTTGAACATGGCGATAATGGCATCTTTACATTTGACTGCCGAGAACATTTTTCTCCGGGAACGCGCTCGGCCGAATGGTTTATAAGACGCATATACCGACCGACGCATCTTTACATAAGTGGGTTTGCGTTAGTGAGGAGTAAGGATTTCGTGAGCGCCATGGAGTATTTTGTTGAAAATTATTATCATAATCCATCTAAATCCGTTCCGGAAGAATTAAGAGAGTTTTTCAGGAGGGCGTTCGGTATCGATTCAGTATTGTTTACGGAAGTTCTTACCCGATATAAAAGTTTTATTTTTGATAATTCGTTAAATTATATAAAAATCGCGCACTCGGATAATAGCTATATCCCTCTTAAACAAAATTCATTATCTGAAGTTTTTAAAAAATCTTATTACTATTTTCTTATATACAAATATATTTATAAGCTTAAATGGCCAAGATTTTATCCGAAAATGAAGATTTTTATGGGAGCTCAAGTATTATCAGCGTCATTTATCGGTTTTTTTCAATGCGGTTTTCGTTTGTCTTTTTTAAATATAAAAGAAAGCAAGAAACTGATTTATGATTTTTTCGGCGAACTCTCGTTTTTTGAAATCACGATGGCGGTGATTTATTCGGTTTCGATGACTCTAGGCCGTTGTTTTGATTTCGTCGTAAGAAAATTTACGAAAACTAACGTAGGAAAATCTTTTGTATTCACTCAGGAAAATTTTTTGGATTCGGAAGGGCGTTTTAAAGCTAATGGATAATCAGGTATAATTTAGGTATATGCGAAAAATACTAATTTTGGGTGGAAATGGATTTCTTGGCCAGCACGTGGTGGAAGCTCTTAAAGAAGAAAATTATGAAGTTTTCTCTTTGTCTCGCCACGAGGGTACGGATATTCGGATTTTGGAGGATTTTTCAAGAAGATTAAAAGAAATAAATCCCGACACAATTATTAATTGCGCCGCTCATGTCGGTGGTATTCATTATGTGGCTCAATACGCGGGTGACGTGATAGACGATAATATGCGTATAGTGTTGAACATCTATAAAGGGGTGACAGCGGTCTGCCCTCTAGCAAAAATAATTAACCCAATCTCTAATTGCTCTTATTCCGGCGAAGCTAATACCCATTACGAGCCCGATTGGGAAAAAGGGCCAGTGCATGATTCGGTGTTGGCCTATGCTTCGGTTCGCAGAATGATTTATGCTGTATCTGAATGTTATCGCAAGCAGTATGGCGTAAAAACAGTAAATTGGCTGATTGCCAATGCTTATGGCCCCGGTGACTATACTGATCCGAATAAAGTTCACGCTTTAAACGGAATAATAATAAGAATGATTAAGGCTCAAAGAACCCAAGAAAAACAATTTGAAATTTGGGGGTCCGGCAAACCAACCAGGGAATGGGTTTACATAAAGGACGTGGCCAAGATATTGGTTAAATCAATCAACGAAATAGAAGAACAGGTTTACCCGATCAACTTTGCTCAAAACAAAGCATACTCCATAGCGGAGATAGCAAAGATAGCCGCGGAAATTCTAAACTACAATGTTGAGTTTTCTTTTAATACTAAATACGCCGATGGTGCTCCTTTCAAGATACTGGATGACAGAAAATTCCGTGAAAAATACCCGGATTTTAAATTTACCTCTCTTGAAGAAGGCATTAAAAATACGATCCATTATTACAAAAGCATAATTTAAGTATGTCCGTTCGTATTGATCAAAAAAAAACGATAGGAGTTATCGGGGGCATGGGCCTGCTGGGGTTGGATTTGGTCCGGTTTTTGCAAAAAAATTATAAAGTAGATGGAATAACCCGAGAGAATTATGATACGTTCCGAGGGAAGCATTATGATGTTGTTATCAATGCCAACGGGAACAGTAAAAGATTTTGGGCTAATGAGCATCCACTTGAGGATTTCGAGAAATCAACATTCTCCGTTTACAAGAGTCTTTTTGATTTTAGTTTTGGAATGTACGTCTTTATTTCTTCCCCGGATGTTTATGAGGATTATTCAAACCCGGGGTCAACGAAGGAGGACAGGATTATAGATCCTCAAAAACTTTCCCCCTATGGTTTTCATAAACATCTGGGAGAATTAATTGTGCGAAGATGTAAGAGTAATTATTTGATTTTACGTTCAGCTGCAATTCTGGGGACAGGACTCAAAAAAGGCCCTATTTTTGATATTCTTTGCGGGAAGAAACCTTTTGTGGGGCTTGATTCTCAAATTCAGTTGGTGACTACTGAAGAGATTGCCAATATTGTTCAGTATCTTTTGGGGCGATTGTCGAAAAATGAGATTTATAATGTCGGTGGGCGTGGAACCTTCCTATTAAAAAATATGACAAAGTATATTGGAAGTATTGTTCCGCCGGATAGTGGGGTCGAAAAGCAGATATATGAAATGAATGTTGAAAAACTTGGGGGGATATATCCTTTAAAGACCTCGGAAGAGTATCTTCAAGAATTTTTTCTTTCCAGCGGCAAGTTGCTTTCGTTAAAGTCTTGATTATAATTAAATAAAATATACTTATGCTAAAAAAAGATTATGAGATTGGAGATGAAATCCGGCCATGGGGAGCTTTTGTTCCGGAGGAAGCTATTGAAAGAGTAGGAGAAACACTACGCTCTAAATGGATTAACACTGGTCCCCGAGAGAAAGAATTGCGCGAGAAAGCCTGCAAAAGGTGGGGGTTTCCGTATTGCGTCGCGGTGAACAGCGGCACATCCGCGTTACGAGCGAGTCTGGCAATGCTTGGCGTTGGTCCCGGAGATGAGGTAGTTTCCACTCCTTTCACGTTTATTGCTACCAACACCGCTATTTTGGAACAAGGAGCCAAGCCGGTGTTTGCTGATATTCGGTATGACGACCTGAATATAGATCCGCAAAGCATAGAAGAGAGAATAACAGAGAGAACAAAAGCAATCTCAATCGTACACTACGGCGGAAACCCATGCGACCTGGATGAGATAAGAGCAATCGCCAAGAAACACAACCTTCCACTTATTGAAGATTCTGCTCACGCGCTTGGAAGCAAATACAAAGGGAAATACATTGGAGCTACGGGAAATATTGTTTGTTTTTCTTTCCAAGTGGTTAAAATCATTAATTCCGGGGATGGTGGACTTATTGTCACTGAGAGAGAAGATTATTATAAAGATCTAAAAAAAATCATTTGGTACGGCATAGACCGAGAAGATAAAGAACCAAATTTTATTGATCCGCTTCCGCCGTCTTTCAAGGGTGAAAAGCTGGGCTTCAAGTACAATATGAATGACATCGTCGCCACTTTAGCTTGTACTGGAGTGGATCATTTCGATGAGCCTGCTAAGAAAAGGAAGGAAATTGGTGAAAGGTACAGAAAAGAACTTGCGGATTGCAAGAAAGTGAAGTTACTTACTTACTATAACGACCGAGAACCGAATTATCAGATTTTTCCTGTCCATGTGGTTGATCGTTCTGCATTCGCGAAGCATATGCATGACCATAAAATTATGGTTAAAATCAATAATCGGAGAAATGATATTTACCCGATGTTCGGAGGGAAACGCGATGATATCCCGGTAACCGCGCGTGCCGACGAAGACGTGATTCTTCTCCCTATTCATGGAGACCTAACCGAAGATCAAATAAAATATATTATTGACAAAGTGAAAGCATACGATTGCTCATAAGAGCGGTGGACTGCCGAATTTATTTATAAATTAAATGTTTTATTCATCATTCGCGCCTAACCCTCGATTTACTAAATATCTTGTTAAAAATGAGATTTTAAAAAATCGTTCCTTGGCTGTCGTTGATGTCGGTAGCCGCGGTGGGCCTGAACACCACTGGACCAATTACGGCAATGCGGTTAGATTTGTTGGTTTTGAGCCGGATCCAGAGGAGTGCGAAAGGTTAAATAACTCCTTAGATCCCGAGTCAAAATCCAGGTTTTACCCGGTTGCTCTTTACAAAGATAAAGGTTCTTATGTTTTCTATCACAATCAGGCGTCGGCTGCTTCAGGTCTTTACCCTGCGGATCAAAAAATTGTAAGCCGTTTTCCGGATGAAGAAAACCTTAAAATTAGAAAAACGTCAATTATTCATACCACCGACTTTGATTCTTTTATTAAAGATTATAATATCCCTGATATTGATTTCATGAAGATTGATGCCGAAGGGGCCGATCTTGATATTCTTAAAGGGTCTGTTAATCAACTTAAAAAGTCAGTTCTCGGAATCAGTTGTGAGGTTCTTTTTGCGCCTTGGCGCGGGGAGGGCAGGGGATTTAGCGAGATAGAGCAATTTTTAAGACCCCTTGGTTTTAAGTTATACGATTTAAATCTGTATCGCTATGCGAAAAAGTCGTTTCCTGGCATAGATAGCGTGGCTCCTTTTGCCGGCGGTACGGCTCACTATGGCCAAATTGTTTTGGGTCAGGCAATATTTTTTCGAGACCCCGTGGCTGAAATAGAAAATAAAAAAATATTACTATCCGACTGGGACGAAACCAGAATTTTAAAAGCCGCTTCCTTGTTTGAGGTTTTTCGTTTGCCTGATTGCGCCATAGAACTTATTGATACGGCATTTAAAAACAAAATTATCACTGATTCCGAAAAAATAAATATGGATAAATTTCGTGATCTTGTCACCTCGGGTTTTTTGGGACGCGCGACGACCTATGAGCGGCATCTGCAAAAATTAGCAAATATAAAAAAAAGAGGATATCTAAATAATTTTGAGCGTCTTAAGCCTTTCTTAAAAAGAATTCCTTGCTTGATGGGAGTCAGGTCTTTCATCAAGAAACAAATTGCTTATCATCGTAATAATTATACTTCTTAAAATTTTTGAAAATTATTATGGTTAAAAAATTTTCCGAAAAAATTATTTTTACCGGTGGTGCGGGATTCATAGGAAGTCATATCGTTGATAAGTATATTGACCTTGGTTATAAAGTTGTCGTTATAGACAATTTTTCAACGGGCTTCAAGAAAAATCTGAATAAGCGGGCGAAATTTTACAAAGCCGACATCAGAAATTTGCCGTTGCTGGAAAAAATTTTTAAAAAAGAAAAACCCCAAATCATTAATCATTACGCGGCCGTTGCCGAGGTTATTAAATCTCTTAAAGATCCCACTTTGACGTATCAGGTAAACATTTTGGGAACGGCAAATGTTTTATTGGCCGGAGCCAAAGTCGGCATAAAAAAATTCATTTTTATTTCAAGCGGCGGCACGGTTTACGGCAGACAGAAAAAACCATTAGCCACCGAGAAATCTCCGGTTGACCCACTATCACCTTATCCGATTTCCAAATTAGCCGGAGAGAAATTAGTGAAATTTTACGCCCGTAATCATAATTTCAATTATCTGATTTTGCGCTGCGGCAACGTTTACGGGCCGCGGCAGAATCCGAAAGGAGAAGCCGGGGTGGTTGCTATTTTCAGTGGATTGATGAAAAAAGGAATCCGGCCGACGATTTTCGGCGACGGCGGCAAAACCCGCGATTATGTCTATGTCGGCGACATTGTTGAGGCGAATGTTCTGGGGCTTAAAAAAGGGAAAAATGAGATTTTAAATCTCGGTAGCGGCAAAGAAACCGCCGACCAAAAAGTTTTTGACACTTTGGCCCGGGAACTTAAATTTAAAAAACCGCCGATTTACGCTCCTTTCCGCAAAGGCGAAGTTAACCGGATTGCTCTGAACTGTTCTCGGGCGAGAAAAATTCTTAAATGGCAACCGAAAATCAGTTTTCAAGAAGGAGTAAAAAAATATTTAAATAATTTATGAAAATTCTTTGCGTCATACCCTCGTATTATCCGGCCTTTAAGTTCGGCGGTCCTATCGCTTCCGTCCATAATTTAAATAAAGCCTTGGTTAAAAAAGGCGCTGACGTGACGGTTTACACCACTAATATCGGTTTAGCCGGAAAGGTTACGACAGGGCAGGAAATTAACGTTGACGGCGTGAAAGTGATTTATTTCAATTTCTCCAAAATTTTTGAATTTGTCGGTCCGAACGGCTGGCAATTTTCCCGGCCTTTAACCCGGGCCTTGAAAAAAAATGTAAATAATTTTGATCTCGTTTATTTGTCGGCGGTTTGGAATTATCCGACTGCCGTCGCCGCTCATTATTGCCGAAAATACGGGAAGCCTTATATTATTGCTCCCCGAGGAACGCTTTATTCCTACACTTTCAACAAAAAGGGTTGGAAAAAAAGGCTTTATTACGAATTGATTGCCAAAAAAGATTTGGAGAGCGCGGCATCTATCCACTACACTGCGCGGGATGAATTTGAAAAAACCAATTCATTCCTGAAATTAAAAAACAAGAAAGCGTTTGTTGTTCCCAACGGAATTGACTTGTCCGAGTTCGTTAATTTGCCTTTAAAAAGCGATTTGGTAAATAGTTATCCGATATTGAAAAATAAAAAAGTAATTTTGTTTTTAAGCCGTTTAAACTGGAAAAAGGGTTTGGATATCTTAGCAAAGGCCTACGGCTTAGTCGTCCAAAAAAGAGACGATGTTCATCTTCTAATTGTCGGAGACGGCGAAGAAAGTTTTAAAGCAAAAGTCAAAAAATGGTTTGAAGACGAAAAAGTCATGGACAAACTGACGTTTGCCGGCATGCTTACCGGCAGGAAAAAGCTGGAAGCATATGTCGGAAGCGACATATTCGCTCTTCCTTCTTATTCCGAGAATTTCGGAATGGCCGTGGTTGAGGCGATGGCCTGTGGTTTGCCAACGATTATAAGCGATGGTGTCGGAATACATCGGGAAATAAGCAATAATCGCGCCGGCATTGTTGCGCCTTGCAATCCTATTCAGTTGGCAGAAGCAATAGATAATCTTTTAAACAATAAAATGCTTCGTCAAAACATAAAAGAAAACGCCCAAAGATTAATCAGAGAAAAATTCGACATAGACAAAGTGGCTGATGAGATGATAGGGGAGTATAAAAAGATAATTATTAATTAATATGAGATTTTTTGAAAAAATAATTCTTCTTCGGCGCCTATTTGATTATTCGTGCCAGAAAAATTTAAATATATCAAATATCAGCGGAACAGACGAAACAAATGAAACGAAATAATATTGTTTTTATATACATCTCTTGCGATCGTTTAAAATGTATATAATAATATAAATATGAGTTTATTAGATGATTTACTTATTGTTTTAACCGATTATTCAGGCGGCTATAAATTGTTACGGAAAAGAATGAGGGGCTGGGAAGATGTTCCTATACTAAAAAGAATAGATTATCAAAAATTAAAAGAGCAAACTTTGAGGATAACTCTATCCCGTCTTAAAAAACGGGGTTTAGTAGAGAATAAAAATGGCATTTGGGCGATTACTAAACAAGGAAGGAAATTTTTAAAAAATAAATTAATTTCTAAAATTCCCCACTTCGGACATTTAAAAATTAAAAACAAAAAGAAAGAGCTAGTGGTTATTTTTGATATTCCTGAAATAAGAAAAAAGCAGAGAAATTGGTTGAGGGGAGAATTGACGCTTTTGGGTTTTATTCTTTTACAAAAAAGCGTTTGGCTTGGTCCGGCGCCGTTGCCCAAAGAATTCATAAAATATTTAAGCGATACCAATCTTTTGCCATATTTAAGGTTTTTTAAAGCCACGGAAGAAGATATAGTTAGCAGCAATTAAGATAAATTATTAAGATAGAAAAAAAGATCGCGGTTTTATATTTATATACACTTCTTGCGGTCGCAAGAAGTGTATATAAATATGCAGAAAACTTAAAAAATTGACGGCATTAACGGCAAAGATGTATAATTCTTAAAAGCTAATTAGTGTTAATTTTCGGGAATTAAAGAAATTTTCCAGATGAATTATGAAACTTCCAATTTCGGTAATTATTTTAACCTATAACGAGGAATTGAATCTTGAAAATTGCCTTAAAAGCATCGCCGGCTGGGCGAGTGAAATTATTATTGTTGATTCTTTCAGCAGTGATAAAACCTTGGAAATCGCCAAAAAATATACTCTGAATATCGTAAAACATTCCTTTGTTAATCAGGCCGAACAATTCAACTGGGCTCTGGATAATTTGAAAATAAAAAACGACTGGATTTTGCGTTTAGACGCCGATGAATATCTGACCGAAGAATTGAAAGCTGAAATAACTGAAAAACTAAAAAACGAATCCGATAATATAAACGGCTACTGCATAAAACGGCGCGTATATTTTATGGGCCGCTGGATAAAGCACGGCGGTTATTATCCGACTTGGATTTTGCGGCTTTTTAAAAACGGGAAAGCGCGCTCCGAAGAAAGAGAAATGGACGAACACATTATTTTATCGGCCGGTCAAGCCGGGAAATTGGAAAATGATTTCATTGACGATAATAAAAAAGATTTAACTTGGTGGATTGAAAAACATAATAATTATTCTTCGCGGGAAGCGAAAGAGGCGATTAAGGAGAATTATGGCGATAAAAAAAAGAGGGTTTTTTATTACAATCTGCCGCTTTTTTGCCGGCCGTTTCTCTATTTTGTTTATCGGTATTTTTTCCTTCTCGGTTTTCTTGACGGCAAAGAAGGTATGATATTCCATTTCTTGCACGCTTTTTGGTATCGTTTTCTAGTGGACTCCAAGATTTATGAAATTAAAAATAAATCAGAAAATAAACTTTATGAAAAATGCCGGAAAAAATAGAAAACCGGTGATTGTCGCTGTCAGCGGAGGGTTTGACCCGGTCCATATCGGACATATCCGGCTTTTTGAAACGGCAAAAAAATTAGGCGACAAACTGGTCGTTATCTTGAATAACGATAATTGGCTGATGAAGAAGAAGGGATTTGTTTTTATGCCCCAGAAAGAGAGAAGGGAATTGTTAAAAGCGCTGGCAGTCGTTGATAAAGTGATTCTGACCGGTCATCCTAAAAATCCGGCTGATATGAGCGTTTCCGGGGAATTAAAAAAAATCCGGCCTGATATTTTTGCCAACGGCGGCGACAGAACCAAAAAGAATATTCCCGAAGTGGCGGTTTGTGAAAAAATTAATTGTAAAATGGTTTTTAATGTCGGGCCAGGCGGGAAAATCCAGTCCAGCTCATGGCTTTTAAAAAAATGCGTTAATGAGCTGCAAGCTAAAGTCCATCGGCCCTGGGGGTATTTTGGAGTTATTGAAGAAGGGAATGGCTTTAAAGTGAAAAATATTTTAGTGAAGCCGAAACAGAAATTAAGTTTGCAGCTTCATCATAAAAGAGCGGAGCACTGGGTAGTTTTGAAAGGAAAGGCGAAAGTGAATTTAAACGAAAAAATTTTTAACTTGAATCCGCATCAAACTTTTGATGTTCCGATCGGTTTCAAACACCGGTTGGAAAACCCGACCGGCAAGAATTTGGAAATAATTGAAGTTCAGAGCGGCGATTATTTAGAAGAAGACGATATCATAAGATTTGAGGATAAATACGGCAGAAAGAAATAAAAATAATTAATTAACTTTTTTCGTTAATTGTGATTTAATAGCATTATGAGAATACTTACGGGGAAAAAATGGCTGGGCGGTTTTTTGGATTACTGCCGAAACAAAAATGAGTACAGGATTCAAGTTTTGACTTGGAAAAATCTTGAAAAACTTGAAAATGTTTATCACACGAGACCCAAGAGCTTAAGGTTGCTGATTAATTATTTTCCCGTTGTCGGTCCCCAGGGATTATTTACAAAAATTTGGTCCAGAATCAGAGAAGACAGGCGCAATGAAAAATATATTTCCTGCGGTTTTGGAAAAATTATTGAAAGCGCCGATAATCAAAGTTTTCCCGAAGGAGAATTGGTCGGTTTCGTAGCTCCTTTACATCCGGCTCTTGTGGAACGGGTTGTCTTGCCTAAAGAACTTATTTTTAAAATTGATAAATCAGGCATCCCCGAAATACCGGCGGATACAATTTTATATTCTCCGGTTAAAAAAAATGAATCACAAAATGTTTGGTGGAAAAATATCAAAGGGTGGAGCATTTATTCGGGAATAGAAATTTCCGAGGAAACACAAAGGGGATTGGCGGATGGATTGAAAAAGGAGATTGAAAATAATACATGGCTTGAATCTCAAAAAATTGACGCGCGAGACGCGAGTCCAGTGTTAGAAACGAAAGGCCAAATCAAAAAGACAAACTCCAAAAAAAAGAGCGGAGTTTTGTTCGGTTATGGTAATTACGCAAAAATCAATATCCTTCCTTACACCAGGCCGTTTGTAGACATAAAATCAGTCCACGAAATTGACCCAACGCAAATATTTTTAGAACGGAGAGTCCAAAAATGGGACTCGTCGCCTTTCCCGGGAAAAGATGAAAAACATGATGTTTATTTCGTTGCCAGCTACAACCATACTCATTTCCCAATAGTTTCGCATGCCTTAAATCAGGGAGCGTATGTTATGGAAGAAAAACCGATTGTTATGGACTATGACGAACTAAATGAGTTGGAAGAAGTCCTTAAAAGAGTCGGCAGGCGTTTTTTTGTCGGGTTTCACAAGCGTTACGGAATATTTAACAAAATGGCCCTTAAAGACCTTGGCGTAAAATATGGCGATCCGATTTCGTATCATTCAATAGTTTATGAATTAATTCAACCCGAATTTTTTTGGTACAACTGGCCGGTTTCAAGAAGCACTTTTCTTGCGAACGGTTGCCATCAGATTGACCATTTTCTTCATCTTAATAATTTCAGCAAACCGAAAAATTTCAATATCAAGCTCTTACAGGATGATTCCATTGAAGTATGGATAGAACTTGAAAACGGCGCGGCCTTCACTACGACTTTCAGTGAAAAAGGCACCTCAAGAGTAGGGCCGAGAGATCACGTGGAGCTAAAGGTTTATGGAAGAAACGTGAGAATAACAGATGCTATAAAATACCAGTCCGAAGATAATCATAAAATAATCAGAAAAAAGAGAATCTTCAAAACGAACAGCTACAGGGATATGTACCGGACAATAGGCAGAAAAATAGCGAACAACGAAGAGGGGGATTCCATAGAGTCAATTCTCATTTCGGCAAAATTGATGTTGGATCTTGAGGAACAGCTTCGGGTAATGAAAGGATGGGGCGATAAATACGAAAGAGCCAAAGAAAGATTCTCAAATTATTTTAAATAGCCGTTAACCCATTTTAACAATGAAAAATATTTTAATTATTACGGATTCTTATCCGCCGGAAATTCGTTCTGCTGCGCAATTGATGAAAGATTTAGCTGATGGGCTGCGCGATAAAGGGCATAATGTTTTTGTCGCCACTTCTTATCCTAAATATAATTTGGCGGATTCCGAAAGCATTGTTTGGCCGAAGATTTCAAATGAAAACGGCATAAGGGTTTTAAGAATAAAAACCCTGCCGCACCATAAGGCTAATTTTGTCATAAGGGGCATAGCCCAATTGACAATGCCGTATATTTTTTTTCACGCCATTAAAAAGAATATAAAGGATAAGCTTGATGTTGTCATTTTACATAGTCCGCCTTTGCCTTTGACAATGACCGCTCACAAAATAAAAAAGATTTATAAGGCAAAGTATATTTTGAATCTTCATGATTTTTTTCCTCAAAATGCGGTTGATTTGGGCATTCTGACAAATAAGCCCTTGATAAAATTTTTTGAGGGCATGGAAAGAGATGCCTATAAAAATGCCGATACGATTGCGGTGCCTTCCGAAGAGCACAAAAAATTTTTGAAGGAACAAAGGGGAATTTCTGATGAAAAAGTGTTTGTTATTCCGCATTGGATAGATACCAAGCCATTTGAAAATGCGAAAAAAAGCGGCAAATTCAGAAAATTATACGGTTTGGAAAATAAATTTATTTTTCTCTTTGCGGGCGTTTTGGGCCCATCACAGGGCCTTGATTTGATTGTCCGTTTGGCTCTGGAATTGAAAGATAATAAAGAGATCTGTTTTCTTCTTGTCGGCGACGGTTCGGATAAAAATCGACTATTGGAATTAGTAAAAAATTACAAACTTGATAATGTCATTTTTCAACCATTCGTTTCCAAAGAGGATTATCCGGAGCTTGCGAAAGATTCGGATGTGGGACTGATAAGTTTAAGCGCAAAAAATACCACGCCGGCGGTTCCCGCAAAGCTTCTGGGGTATATGGCCGCCGCCATCCCGGTTATCGCTTTTGTCCACAAAGAAAGCGACATTCATAGGATTGTCAAAGAGGCCGAATGCGGTTTTAGCGCAATTTCTGATGATGATAAAAAAGCCCTGGATATCGTTTTGAAAATTTATCAGGAAAAGAATAAACTAAGGGAATACGGTGATAATGGGTTTAAATATCTTCTTGCTAATTTTACCAAGGATATTTGTTTGAGAAAATTTGAAAATTTATTTTAAAAAAATGCCAACAAAAAAAATTCTTATAATTTTTGGAACGCGCCCCGAAGCGATTAAACTCGCCCCATTAATAAATGAAATAAAAAACACTCCTTCCTTAAATGGTATAGTTTGCGTTTTTCGGCAACATGAAGAAATGCTTAATCAGGTTTTGAGGGTTTTTAAAATAACCCCCGATTATGATCTTAAAATTACGCTTAATGATAAGGCCTTATTTGGTAAAAATATCAATATATTCAAGAAAGCAATGAGTCTAATCAACACCGGATTTTCATTAATTAAATTTTTAAGAATTTTAAAAACAGAAAAACCAGACCTTCTGATTATCCAAGGGGATACCTCAACGGCGTTTCTTGCCGCATTCCTTGGGTTTCATTTCAAAATACCCATAGCTCATATAGAAGCCGGGCTAAGAACATACAATAAATACAGTCCTTTCCCCGAAGAAATGAACCGCCAGCTTATTTCAAGATTGGCCGACCTTCATTTTACGCCGACAGAGCGAGACGCGGATAATCTCTTAAAAGAAGGAATATCAAAAAGCAATATTATATTAACGGGCAACACCGCAATTGATTCTTTGCTGTTTGTCAGAAACAGGCAATCTGAAGAAAATATGCGGGAAAATTACGTAAAAATATTCAAAGATAAATATAAGATTGATTTAAAAACAAACAAAAAAATAATTTTATTAACGGCCCACCGCAGAGAAAGCTTCGGAGAAGGGCTAAGGAATATTTTTTCCGCCATAAAAGAAATTGTTAAAAGGCGGGAAGATGTGGTTATTATTTATCCGGTTCATCCCAATCCGAATGTCCAGCATTTGGCGCGGGAAATGCTTAAAGATAGCCCTAATATTTATTTGATTAATCCGGTGGAATATGATGAATTTATTTTTTTGATGGGCATTTCTTATTTTATTCTTACGGATTCAGGAGGCATACAGGAAGAAGCCCCATCTCTGGGGAAACCTGTGCTGGTTATGCGGGAAAACACGGAACGGCAGGAAGGAGTTGAGGCGGGAACATCTAAATTAGTAGGAACAAGTTCGGAAAAGATTATTAATGAAACTTTAAATTTGTTGGATGATAAAAACACTTATAATGCGATGATAAAGGATCAAAATCCCTATGGCGATGGGAAAGCGGCCAAAAGAATTATTGAGGCCATTAGTAATTTTAAGAATCAATCTTGATCTAATTTAAATTATTAGATTGCGAGGGCGCGTCTTGAAATTTTTTAAATAAAATTAAAACTTCTCCTAAAACTTTTTCTTTGAATAAATAGAGCGCTCCGAAATAAACCCCCGCGGAAACAATGATATTCAAGATAACGTTTACATTGAAGTAATTAAGGATAAAGCTGACTACTCCCATAATAATCGCCCCCACGATTATTTTTTTCAGATGACGCAGAGTTTTAAAGTCGCTAAATTTTTTCATATATTTCCACGTTGGGAAGACATAAAAAATTTGGCTGACAAAAGTGGCGATAGCGGCGCCGATAATTCCCCATACAGGGATTAGAAGGACGTTAAAAAGCACATTTGCCAAAGAACAGATTATTGCGTATTTAACAATTTTTTTCTGCTGATTATGGGCCAAAACCAAATAAGAAAGAAAAGTGATGGGGTATATCCAGAGCAGGGTGGCGAGCAAGACGCGAAAAGCGGGAACTCCCGGCAAGTAGACCTGGCCAAAAGTTAATCCAATGATTGGTTCGGCTAAAATAATGCCTCCAACTACCAAGGGAATGGCTACCAAAAAAAGTGAGGCCATTGATTTTTCATTAAGATTTTTTTCTTTTTCTTTTTCATTTTGCTGGGCAAAGCGGGAGAGGACGGGGAAAATTGCGCCGGCAAAAAGAGAAGACAAGATATAAAGAAAGGGGACAATGCGCTGGCCAACCGAATAATAGCCGATTTCCGTAGCCGTTCGCCACCAGCCGAGCATTACCATATCGTTGTTGATCATAAAAACTCCCATCGCCGTTGAGAAGGCGATAGGCAGAGCCGCTTTAATGGTTCTATAAGCCAATTTTTTGTCAAAATAACGGAAAATTTTAGAAAATTGATTTCTGAGAATGAAAATCGCCAAAAGCGTCGCCAAACCGGAACTGGCGATATATGAAAAAGTCAGCGATTTTGAAGTGGGGGAAATGACAAGGAAAATAAATCCTATTACCATAAGGGCTATATTTTCAACAGACAAAATGAGAGCTTCCCATTGCATTTTTTCCATGCCGCGGAGAAAAGCGATGGCGAATTCTCCGATACCGTCAAAAATAACCATTAGCGCCACAAAAGGAATCAAAAAAGAAGCCTCTTTAATATTTGAGAAATGAGGAGCCACGAGGGCGATCAAAAGAGCGGTGAAGAACAACAAAACCATTTTTATCCAGAAACTGGTGGAGAAATAGCTGTTTCTTTGTTCCGGATGGCCGGCAATGTCTCTGGTAAGCAAAGAATTGATGCCGATATCGGCAAAGGCGGCAAAAAAACCGGCGAAACCCAAGACGTAAGAAAAAACGCCGTATTCCGCGGCGCCTAAAATCCGCGCCGCGTAAATTATTATAATTACCCGAAAAATGCGGGTTCCGATTTGGCTGGCGCTTAACCAAAAAATATTTTTGGTTATAGTTTGGCGAGGAGAAATATTTTTGAAGAGAAAAGTTTTTAACTTGGAAATCATTTTACTTTAGTGAAAACGTATCTTATGGTTTTGAAAATAATCAGTAAATCCAAAAACAGCGAGCGGTTTTTAATATAGTAAATGTCATACTTCAGTTTTTCAAACGCTTCTTCCAAGGAGGCGCTGGGGCGGTAAGAGATTTGAGCCCAGCCGGTGAATCCCGGCTTGATGATGTGTCGGATTTCATAATAGGGAAGTTTTTTATATTGTTCCACCAGTTCTATCCTTTCGGCTCTGGGCCCGACAAAAGCGATATTGCCTTTGAGAATATTCCAGAGCTGGGGGAGCTCATCTAAATGGCTGAAGCGGAGGATTTTTCCCGTCGGCGTCAGGCGTTTGTCATTTTCCGTTGTCCAGAGCGGGCCCTTTATTTCAACTCTCATAGTTCTGAATTTATAAAGCCAGAAAACTTTGTCATTTTTCCCCGTTCTTTGCTGTTTGAAAATAACCGGCCCTTTGGAAGTGATTTTAGTCAGAACGGCAATCAATAAAATTATCGGCGAAAAAACGATAAGTGAAATAAGAGATAAAATTATATCGGATAATCTTTTAATAGCGTCAAATAAAGGCCGCTTGGTGATTATTTTTTCAATAAACCAGCTCTCTTCCAGCTCTTCTAAAGGAATCTTTGCAAAGATTGTTTCATAAAAACTGACGAAATCGGTGATTGTTAGTTCAAGAGGTAGTAATCGGTAAATTGATTTAACAACCGCAAATTCTTTTTTGATTTGAGGTGGAAGAACAACAGTGTTAATTTTATTTTCGCTGATAATTTTCAAAAGATTTTGCTGGTTGATTTCTTGATTTTTTTTGAGTTGTAAAACGATATCATACCCGAGGAGAGGGTTGGATTTCAGAAAAGCGACTGTTTCCTGGATTCTCGGCGAATCTCCTATAACCAGCACGCGATAGCGCCAGCCGCCGAAGAGCAGGGCGTTGGCTATCAGTAATCGCCAAAGATAACTTAGAACCCCAAAGATAACCCCGAAAACCAAAAGGTTAGTTTTTGGGGTTAAATTGGAAACCGGAGCCAACAAATAAAAAAGTATTACCGAAATCGCCGTGGCGATAATTACCGCCAGAAAAAGATTGCCGATCAGATTGCGGTCGTTTTTAAGAATTTTCACCTGGTATAAATCAGTCAGAAAAAAAATTGACAGCCAGACAATCAAAACCCAAGAAAATGGCCTTAAGTGATCCCCGAAAGAATTTATCCAGGCCGGCTGGCCGTAGCGGATTAACAAAGTCAAAATCAGCGCTCCGTAGAACAAAAAAACATCGCCAAGTAAGACAATTAATTGTTTTAATTTGAAATTAAAGCTCATATAAAATTCATTTTATTTTACAATAAATCAGCCAAATCATCAACTATTGTAATTCTGCGATCGTGGAATTACAATAGTAAACATATGTCAACAGAAATAGTTTTAGAAATTCTTAGGAATTTAAAATGGATAGCAACGAATGTTGTTTTTAATGATTATCACACTTCTTACAAAAACCTCCGGCAATATTCGCATTCCGGCCGGTCACAAAGCTCAAAAGAAGAACACCAAAAATTCCACAACCTTCTTTATCAGCTCCAAAAGCAGGGATTTGTTGAAAAGAAAAAAAGCGAGGACAAAAAGACGATTTGGAAATTGACGTCAAAAGGGTTGGAGCGTTTAAAAATTTTAAAAAATAAAAAACTTTTGTCTCCCCTAAAATCCATTGAAAAGAAAAAAGATTATTTGAAGATTATAGTTTTTGACATTCCGGAAAATCAAAAGAAAAAGAGGGATTGGTTAAGAAATACCCTTATTAACTTCAATTTTTCCTTGCTTCAGAAAAGCGTTTGGACGGGGGACAGCCAATTGCCGGAAGAATTTTTTCATTTCCTGAAAGAATTGAATTTATTGCCTTATATCCATATTTTCGCAGTAAACAAAGAGAAACAAGGCACCCTTAATATAAAACCTTAATCTTTAATTCTCGGGAATGCGGCAAACCTGTCCTTAATCCGGCAATTTTAGATTTGCCGGATTATTTCTATAATTATCGCATTATCCTTATTTAAATCGGCAATTGCCGCATTATTTTGCCGGATTGCCGAATTCAAATTGCTGATTTTCCGCAAAAGCGCTAGAGATTGACGAAGATAATTAAAATTTTTATTTCAAAATCCATAAATTGCTCAAAAACAATTTACTATTGTAATTCCACGATCGTGGAATTACAATAGTAGCTCAATATTTGGTAGAAATTAGAAAGAAAAAAGATTTAAAAAAATTGGAAAAATTAGTTATCCACAGTTGATTGTTGGAATTTTTTGATATAATAAAAATATCGTGAAGAAATTTTTTGAGAATAAGCATTGGATAATTTTTTGGCGCATTGTTCGCATCCCCTTGGGTATAATCCTCCTTCTCTTTATCGGTCTTGTTATCTATCGCATACCGGCTGTAATTGAAAAACAGAAAACGGAAGAAGCCGTACTTCGCATACACGCGCAAAAAATTACACTTGACGATGTGATGGGGATAAAACTCCCGCCGGAACCTAACCAAGAACTCAATGACTCAACCATTGAGGGAATTGACGCGAATCAAAACGGCATTCGCGATGATGTGGAGCTGGTTATTTTTAAGGAATATCCGGATTCTGCGAAAACCCGCGCGGTGCTTTTACAATATGCGTTCGCGTTGCAGATGGAAGCGACGCAGAAGATTGTGAATAAGGAAACGGTGACTGAAGTAGTGAGGGAACAGAGCAGGGCACATTATTGTGTTGGTGAAATAACTTCACGAGATGATATGAAAAAATTTATTGAAATTGGCGACAAGCTTCATGGATTTATTGAAAATAAACAACGAAATACACCAGAAAGAAAAAAAGCCCGTAAAGATTTTGTTGGAAACATAGGGAGTTATAGCGAATCAGAAAATGAAGTATGCGATATTAATCTATCGGTATTACCTAACTAGAGTTTTATGAACTATTTTTCAATAAAATTTAAAATAGCCATAATGGCTGTTTTGTTTGCTATGTCTCCATTTGCTGTTTTTGCTCAAACAGGGAGCCAAACTTGTTCGTCGAATGGCTATACAATCATCACGATTAACGGGATTCTAACTAATAAAGATGGTGCTATTTCTAATAGAGATGCCTTAAAATATTATTTTGGAAAAAATTACAATGGCGAACCCCTGGCCGTTGATTATCTCCATAACGAATCCCATCTCGCCGGACTCGGCGATATTTTAAAATCAATTTATCAAGGGCTTTTTGATTCTGAAACAGTAGAGGATTATGATCTCGTAGAAATGCTCAAGACCGCCAGTGAAAAAGTTGCCACCCAAAAATTGCTCCTCGTCGCTCATTCTCAAGGAAATTTTTATGCTAATAGTTTTTATGATGTAGTTGCTGACAAAGATGGCGGGGTTCCTTCTCAATCCCTTGCTATTTATAGCGTGGCAACTCCTTCATCTCGGGTTGCTGGTAGCGGTAAATGGATCACCTCTGATACTGATAAGGTTATTACTGGCCTTGTGGCTCGTATTCAATTTACTAGAAAAATTTTACCGTCCAATGTTCATATTGAATTACAAGAAGGTGATAGTTCTTCAGGGCATGGTTTTTCTGATATCTACCTAAAATATCAAGGTGATAAAATCGTTTCTGGTATTGAATCTTCGCTTGATCAGTTAAAAACAAATAATGTACAAGACGCGCAGAAACCGTGCCTTGCTTCGCCAAAACTTTCTATAGTGCATAAAATAGAAGGGGCGATGTTTGCTGTCGCAGACCATATTGCAAATGGAGTGTCCTTTGTTGCTTTTAAGCTACCCGTAGCCATTGGACGGGCCGCTGTTTCTATAGTTAATGCTGGAGTTGAAAAAGTTGTTGAGGTTGCTCAAGCAATCAAAGAAACATTTTCCAATGTTTTTAAAAAGGATGAATTTCAGTTGGCGCAGGTAATAGATTTATCTCAAGAAACGCAGTTGGATCAATCTGGACAGGCGTCTCGGTCAGCGAATTTTGAACAGTGTTCTTTTGATACTCAAAAATCAGCGTCGCATTCAAAAGTCATCATCAATGAAGTCGCTTGGATGGGCGGGAGCGGGGGGGGGGGGGGGTAGCAACGCCAACGATGAATGGATTGAATTAAAAAATATTTCCGGCAATTCTATTGATATTTCCGGCTATCAGCTTTTGGACCGAGGCGAGCAGATAAAAATTGTTTTTGATAAAAACACGGTTATTCCAGCCGGCGGATTTTTTCTTTTAGAAAGAAATGGAGATGAGGCGGTTTCTTCGGTAAAAGCCGATTTGATTTATAGCGGCGCTCTTTCAAACACCGATGAAGGGTTAAGATTGTTTGACGGCGGATGCAATCTTATCGACGAGGTTTTGGCTAATTCTAAATGGCCGGCGGGGGATAACGCCGCTAAAAAAACAATGGAACGAAATAACAGCGATTTAACTTGGCATACCTCAGCCGCAATCGGCGGTACGCCGAAAAAAGAAAATTCCCAGCCGGTTGTTGTTAAAAAACAAGAATCGCTGATAGATATTTCAGAAGAAACAGAAGAACAGGGCGAAGAGATAACGCCTCGACAAGAAGAACAGATAAAACAACAAGAACAAATCCAACAAGCAACCAGTAGCCCGCCACAGGCAGTGAGTTTTAAACAGTGTAGTTTCGCAACTTCCCAATCTCCGTCTCGACAAAAAATTATTATCAACGAAGTGGCTTGGATGGGAACCGCTAATAGCGCCAATGACGAATGGATTGAACTGAAAAATATTTCCGGCGCCGAATTAAACCTGAGTGGACACCAATTAATTGACCAAGGCGAGCAAATCAAAATCACTTTTGAAAATGGAGATAAAATTCCGACTGGAGGATTTTATCTTTTGGAGCGTACCGATGATAATTCGGTGCCAAATATTTCAGCCGATAAAATTTATACCGGCGGGCTTTCCAATACTAATGAAGGTTTGCGGCTTTTTGACGGTCAATGTAATTTAATCGATGAGGTTTTAGCGAATCCAAGCTGGCCAGCGGGCGATAATGTTTCCAAACAGACAATGGAAAGAAAAAATGATTTGAGTTGGCAGACATCGGCTAATGCCGGCGGCACGCCAAAAGCGGTTAATAGTTCCGGTTATATTATTATTTATGGCGGCGGAGGAGGCGGAGTAAATAATCCGCCAGCCGGCAATTTAAACCAATCAACCGTCGCTATCCAATATTCAAAAATTTTAATTAATGAAATTCAAATTTCTCCAATCGAGAATAGATTTATAGAACTTTACAACCCAAACGACCAAGCTGTCAGTTTGAGTGGTTGGTACCTTCAAAGAAAAACTCAAACTGGCAGTGATTTCAATTCATTTGTTTCTAAAAATAATTTCGAAGGTAAAATAATAGAGGCTAAAAGTTATTTTGTGATTTTTCGGGCAACTTCAACTTATTCCGATGTTGTCGTTTCCGGCATGGCTTTAACGGAAGACAACACTCTTCAATTAAAAAATCCCAATCAGGAAGTAGCCGATAAAGTTGGCTGGGGAAGTGTTGTGGATTTTGAGGGATCAGGTTCAGCTGTCAATCCCAACGAAAATCAAAGCATTCAGAGAAAATTTCAAAATAATACTTTTATTGATACCAATAATAACTCTCAGGATTTTGAAATTCAAACTTGTCCGAGCCCGAAAGCCCAGCCAAAAAATTGTTCTGCGACTAATCAGGCGCCGAGCGCTTTTTTTGTTTATACTCCAACGAATCCTGTTGTTGGTGATTTAATTACTTTTAACGCCGCTTCTTCAAGCGATCCCGATTCCGATGGAACAATTTCACTTTATCAATGGGATTTTGGCGACAATGCCACTTCAACAATTTCTATCGCCACTACTACGCATAATTATTCCCAAGCTGGTGATTATCAAGTAAGCTTAATTGTTTTTGATAATCAAAACGCTTCTTCCACTGCCACTTCTACTATTTCTGTTAGTTCCATTGAGCAACCTAATCAAGCTCCTGATGCCTCTTTCAGTTATTCTCCACAAAATCCGAAGGTCGGCGATGTAATTACGTTTAATGCCGCCTCTTCAACTGATGATGGTCAAATTATTTCTTATCAGTGGGATTTTGGTGATAATGCGACTTCTTCGGCAACAACCACCACCACTATTCATACTTATTTTCAAGCCGGCGATTACCAAGTCGGTTTAGTTGTTTTTGACGACCAGAATACTTCTTCAACCGCGACTTCAACTATTATTTCTGTTGGACAATTAGGTGAAGCTAATCATATTGTTATCAGTGAAATTCTTTTTAATCCCCAAGGACTAGACGAAGGCAAAGAATTTATTGAACTTTATAATCCCACCAATAGTGAGATTGATATCAACGATTGGTCTTTAAGAATTTTAAAGAATGGTGCCACCTCAACCGATTCATTAGCTAAATTTGGTTCCAAGCCCGAAGATATTACTCTAATAAAAAGGAAAAGTTTTCTTTTGGTTGGATTTAATAGTTATATTAGTACCAGTACGCCTGCCGATATTATCCGGTCAGCCACTTTACCTAATAGCACAAGCACCATTTATTTAATTGATAATCAAGGCTCTGGAATTGATCAAATAAATTATTCCAACATTCTTGAGAATGTTGGAATATCCGAAGGGCAAAGTTTAGAGCGAAAAGCTTTCTATAATAACCAGTGTATTTCCAGCCAAAATGACGGTGAATTTTTAGGCAACGGTTGCGATACCGATGACGCTATTGATTTTGAAATTCGCTCAATTCCCAATCCTCAAAATTCTTTAAGTTTCCCTGAGCCGCGTTCCGCGCCTGCCGCTCCCGCCGACTTTGTCGTGCGATACTCTTCTTCAACAATGAAATTAATTTTCAATTGGCAGGCGTCGCAGGATTATTCCGGCGCCACTTCAAGTTTAACTTACAAAATTACCGATATTAGCAATACCAGTTCAACTTTAGAGGTAATTAATACCGCCTCAACAACGGCCGAAATTTCCATTAACGAAGTGGGCCGTGATTACCAATTTTCCATTCAGACGTTTGATAAAGAGAGATTAGGTTCGGCAATCAGCACCGCTTCCATCGCCGTTCCCGTGGGTCAACTAAATCATGATAATTTGATATGGGCTAATAGCCAATGGTCAAATGCTATAACTCAATTTATCAATAAAGGAAATTCCCAAACAATTAACCGAGTATGTCTTTGGCTCCAGCAAAGAGTTGACCCCAAATGGGGAGCGTTTGCTACTGGTTTTGAATTATATTCTCAACCGACCGACCCCCAAAATGGGGCTAATATGACCGGGTACACTCAAATTACTGGTTGGTGGGGGATTCCCCCTGAAATTGCCGGCGAGGTTTGTATTCTTTTAGACAATAGTATTACATTAGACCCTGGTTTGTATTATTTTATTCATTACGCTGGCACTCGTTACGGCGATGATAATTTTCGTATCTATGGGGCAGGTTCTAACTCTTATGAAAATAGCAGTTATGACGCTTGCTATTACATCGGCGCCCCTGCTTTTTCTTGGCAATGCGTCGGTGATATATATTTCCATTTTGGAATAGCCCCCTAAACAATTAGCATTGCTTTTCCGCGACTTGTTTTCAAATAGTGATTGGTATATGAAAATCGGAGTAACAAAAGATCAATAAATATTAATTTAAAATTGTCATTACTATTGTAATTCCACGATCGTGGAATTACAATAGTAAATCAAAAATTGATTAAAATTAAAATGATTATTATCCTTCACAATATCCGCAGTTTGCATAATGTTGGTTCTATTTTTCGGACTGCCGATGCGGCCGGGATAGAAAAAATTTATCTTTGCGGCATTACGCCGGCGCCAATTGACCAATTCGGGAAATACCGGCCGCAATTGACCAAGGTTTCCTTAGGCGCGGAAAAATACGTGGCCTGGGAAAAAATTGACTCAACCACAAAATTGATAGATAAGTTAAAAGGGGACGGCTATAAAATTTTTAGCATTGAGCAAAGCAAAAAATCCATTCCTTACTCCAGTGTTTTAATTAAAACTAAAGGCACTATCACGCGTGATAGTGCCCCGAAGATTGCTTTGGTTTTAGGAAATGAGATTAAGGGTTTGCCCGCATCAATTTTAAAACGTTCGGATAAAATTTTGGAAATCCCGATGAAAGGCAAAAAAGAATCGCTTAACGTGGCGGTTGCTTTCGGGATAGTGGTTTTCTCCCTGGAGTATAAAGCCAAAAAATAATTTACTATTGTAATTCCACGATCGTGGAATTACAATAGTAGCTGAGGAGAAGGTTAAATGGGGAGAAATTTTAGATTGGACAAATAATAGGTAATTCTAATTTTTTAGGAATTCTATTTTTTTTATTTAATTAAATGGCTGAATATCTGATAATTTTTCTGGCATTTTTAATCGTTATTCCGGCGGTTTGTTTGTTTTTTTTGACTGAAGTAAAACTTGAATACAAAACTGCGAAAGTTGGCATTAACGGAAAAATTTTTGAAGCGGAAATCGCCGACACGATACTAAAAAAAGCCAAAGGTCTTTCCGGCCGGAAAGCGCTTGGAGAAAATAAGGGAATGATTTTTATTTTTACGAATCCGGGTAAATACAATTTTTGGATGATTGGCATGAATTTTCCGCTGGATATTATTTGGATAAGCGGAAATAAAATTGTTGATATTTCAAAAAACGTTCAGCCGTCCAAAAGCGGCAGGTTAACTGTTATTGTCTCGCCTTTAACAAAAGCTGATAAAGTTTTGGAGATTCCAGCCGGTTCGGCTGAAAAATTTGATATTAAAATCGGCGACGAAGCGGTGATTAACTGACAATTCCCTTTATTATTTCTTTGCCCTTGATTAATATGGGTTCTTTGAGCAAATATAAAAATCCAAAATAAACCAACATTGACAGCGGAAAATTAATAAAGAAGTTTATTCCCAGAAGATTTAAACCCCAGACAAAAAAGGACATTAGAATAGTGGCGATGATTATTTTCGGCAAGTGGCGGAGGGTATAAAAATTATTCACTTTTTTCATTTTCCACCAACTGAATCCGTTGCTGATAATTTGAGTGAAGATGGTTGATATGGCCGCTCCGCTGATTCCCCAAATCGGGATTAGGAGAAAATTGAAGAAAACATTGCCTAAGGCTCCGAGAAAAAAATAGCCAATTAATTTTTTTTGTTTGTCGTAGCAGAAAACGGCATTGCCGATTAACGTTCCCGGGAAAACCAAAAGAACGGTGAAAAGAAGAATTTGAAAAACGGGAATAGCCGGCAAATATTCGTTTCCGAAAATAATTCTGATAAAATCGTGGCCGAGTATGAGGCCGCCGGCCACCAAAGGCAAACCGACCAAAAAAACCACGGCCATGGATTTTTCAAGAATAAGACGAAACTTCTCATTATCTTTATGAGCCAGACGGCTGAGAATCGGGAAAAAACTGCTGGCTAAAAGCGCCGGGAAAATCCAAAAAAGCTGGACCGGTTTGTAAGCGGCGGCGTAAAATCCCAAATCCTGGGCCGGGCGGAACCAGCCGAGCATTATCATGTCGGTGTTTATCATGATGCCTCCCAATAAACCAAAAAGGGCAAATGGCCAAGCCGAAGAAAGAATCGGGTAAATCAATTCTTTGCGGAAATGGCTGAAAACTTTTCCGAATTCTTTTCTTAATATCCAAATAACGGCGGCCAAACCCAAACCGCTGCCCAAAGTGTAACCGACGGTGAAAGAGCGGCTGGTGGCGGAAATGAAAAGAGCCAGAAAGCCCAAAGCGACAATCGCCGTGTTCGTAAAAATTTTTACTGCCGCTTCAACCTGCATTTTTTCCAAAGCTCGGACAAAAGAAAAAGCGAAATCCCGCAAACTGTCAAAAGCTAAAAGAAAGGCGATGACCGGCAAAAGGGGAACGGATTCTTTGATTTTAGTGAAAAAAGGAGCCAGGAAAATCACCATAACAATGCTTATGGCAATCAGGCATAATTTAATGAAGAAAGCGGTGGAAAGATATTGAGTCCTGGTTTCGGGATTTTTTGCCGCTTCCCTGGTGAGGATACTGCTGACTCCGATATCGGAAAAGATGGTAAACAGGCCGGCTAAGTTAAGAGCATAAGAAAAAACGCCGTAGCCGGCCGCGCCGATAAGCCGGGCGGCGTAAATAATGACTACCGCCCTGATAAGGCGGCTGGCTATCTCTCCGAAATTAAGCCAGAAAGCGTTTTTCATCACCGTCTGACGAAGAGACTGATTTTCAAAAAGAAATTTTTTAATCCGGTTAAACATTATGTTTCTTATTATATGATATAATATTACTATTATTTCTGTGAATTACGAGTTAATAACAGGCGAAAATATTTTCTTCAATCCGCTCACGGATTTGCTTTGCAAATCCTGCGCTTCCGTTTAGATTTCAGAAAAATCTTTTTGCCTGTTATCGGCAAAATTGGAGTTTCGTAATTCACAGATTATTTAAACCAAATGATTAAAATTTATACTACTCCCGCCTGCGTTTTTTGCGAGATGGCCAAGGAGTTTCTTAAAGAGAAAAAGATTGCCTATAAAGAATATGATATTAGCAGGGACGAAAAAGCTCAAAAGGAAATGCTGGAAAAATCCCATCAGTTGGCGGTGCCGGTTTTTGATATTGACGGAAAGATTTTAATAAATTTCAACCGCGTTCAATTGGAAGAGGCCATCAAAAAACAGAAATCCAAATCTATTGCCTCAACCGGGAAAAAACGAATTAAGACAAAAATAAAAACAAAAAAATCTTATGGTACACGATCTGATAATCGTCGGCGGGGGACCGGCCGGAGTGGCCGCCGGAATTTACGCCGCCCGAAAAAAACTTAAAGGAATTTTAATAAGCGATTCCGTCGGCGGGCAAGCGGTGGTTTCCGCGGAAATCCAGAATTTTATCGGTATTAAATCAATATCCGGCTTAAATTTGGCCAAAACGCTCAAAGACCAGCTGGAATTCCAAAAAAATATAAAAATCATTGAGGGCGATTCCGTCACGGAAATCAAAAAAAATAAAGCGGGATTCAAGATTTTTACCAAAGAAAGGAAAAATTTTGACACCAAAACTATTTTGATCGTTTCCGGCAGCCGCCGGAAAAAAATAAACATTCCCGGGGAAAAAGAATTTGAAGGCCGGGGAGTTTTTTATTGTTCCATCTGCGACGCTCCTTTGATGAGAAATAAAACCGTGGCCGTTATCGGAGGCGGAAATTCCGGCTTTGAGGCGGTTTCCGACCTTTTAGCTTACGCTTCCAAAATTTATCTCCTGGAATACACTGATGTTTTAAGCGCCGATTTGATTACCAAAGAAAAAGTAAAAAAATCGAAAAAAGTTGAAATCATCACGATGGCCGAGGCGCGGGAAATTTTCGGCGGGGAATTCGTCAAAGGATTAGAGTATAAAGACCGCCGCAACGGCAAGATTAAAAAATTAAATCTCCAGGGCGTGTTTGTCAGCGTCGGCTATCAGCCCAACAGCGAGATTGCCAAAAATTTGGTCAAACTGAATAAAAATAACGAAATTATAATTGACCCTAAAACTCAGGAAACTTCCTGTAAAGGAATTTGGGCCGCCGGCGATGTTACCGACGGTTTGTATCGCCAGGTGAACATTGCCATTGGCGATGCCATTAAGGCGGCTTTGAATATTGACAGTTATCTTTACGCTTTGTCGATGAAGCGATTTTTAAAGAAAAAATAATTCGTTTAATATCTCTATATTAAGAGATAAGCGTAAACTATGTTAAAATAGATAAATACGATCATGTCATTTTTTGCTATTAAAAAATCTTTTCCGAAAATTCTTTTTGTGGCCTCCGAAGCCGCTCCTTTCGTTAAGGCTGGCGGGCTCGGAGAGGTGATGTTTTCTTTGCCCCGGGCTTTGCGCCATCTGGGTTATGACGCCCGGGTAATGATTCCGTTATACGCCGGCGTTGACCAGGAAAAATATAAATTAAGAAATATATACGAAGGGCTTAAAGTTCCCACTGACGCCGAAGAGGCGGGTCAGCCTGAACACTTGATTTGTAATGTAAAAAAATTTGAATCTCCATCGGGCGACCTTCGGGCGCCGGTTACCTCTTATTTTTTGGAAAATGAGGAATATTACGAAAAGCGGGCGAATATTTACGGCTATGGCGATGACGCGGTCCGTTGGGCTTTACTTTCCCGCGGCGTTTTGGAGTTTTTAAGAGCCACTAAAGACTGGACGCCTGATGTGATTGTGTCTTCCGATTGGCAGAGCGGATTTCTAGTCAGTTATTTGCATCAAAATTATAAAGATGACCCGAAACTTAATTCCATTGCTACTGTTTTTTCCATTCACAATTTGTATTATCAGGGAATGTTTGACCATCGTTTCATTACCGAAATGGATTTTGACGACGGCCATTCTTTGATTCCTTCTTTTTTTAATCCCCGTCTTTTAAAAATAAACGCCATGCGCCGGGGAATCAAATACGCCGATATTGTCAATACCGTTTCTTCAAATTACTCCAAAGAGATTATGACTCCGGAATACGGTGAGCTTCTGGATGATCTGTTGCGGGAACGGCGTTCCCGGGTTTACGGCGTTTTAAACGGCATTGATTATGAAACGATTAATCCGGAAACCGACCCTTATCTGGTTAAGCATTATAATGTCAAAAGTTTGGAAAAACGAGTCGAAAACAAAATAGAACTTCAGGAAAAATTCAATCTGCCGGTTAAAAAAGATGTTTTTGTCGTCGGTATTGTTTCTCGGATGGACGAACAAAAAGGGTTTGATTTGTTGTTTCCGATAGTTGAACCATTATTAAAACAACTAGGTTTTCAATTAGTGGTTTTGGGTTCGGGTGATGGACGCTATATGAAGTTTTTCCAGGATTTGGGAGAAAAATTTCCGGAACAGGTGGCTTCTCATTTGACTTTTGATGAAGTTTTACCACATTTGATTCGGTCCGGGGCTGATGCCGTTTTAATTCCTTCAAAGTTTGAACCCGCGGGATTAGTCCAGATGGAATCAATGCGGTACGGGGTCGTTCCGATAGTCAGAAAAACTGGCGGTTTGGCCGACACGGTTGAAGATTATAATCCGCGAACCAATACGGGCACAGGTTTCGTTTTTAAAGAATTTGATTCATTGGCTTTGAGCATAGCCATAACCCGGGCTTTTGAAAATTATCGGCATCGTCAAGTTTGGCAGGAAATTCAGAAACGGGGGATGGAAAAAGATTTCTCCTGGGAAAAGTCAGCCCAGAAATACATGGATTTATTTTTTAAAGCCATAGATTTAAAAAAGAAAAACGCTTAAAAATGTACTGGGCTAATTTTTTGCACATTTATCAGCCGCCGACGCAAAAACCAATTTGGGTCAAAAGAATTGCCGATGAATCTTATCGTAAAATTCTCGCCGAGTTAAAAAAAGCGCCTCAGGTTAAAACTACTTTAAATATAAACGGCATTTTATGCGAGCTGTTGGATAAAAATAATTGCCGCGATGTTATCTCCGATATTAAATTTTTGGCCCAAAGAGGTCAGATTGAATTGACCGGCAGCGCCAAATACCACGCTTTTTTGCCGAAACTGCCGTCGTCGGAAATTATCAGACAGATAAAATTAAACGAAGAAACCCTGAAAAAATATTTTGGCTCCGCTTGGCAACGAAGAGGTTTTTTCCCGCCGGAAATGGCTTATTCTAAAAAAGTAGCCGAGGCAGCCAAAAAATTGGGCTACCGATATATTTTAGTTGATGAGTTGGCGTTTCCGAGTGTTCAGGTTAAAAAAGTTTATCAGGAAAATCAGATTAAAGCCGACCAAATTTATGAAATCAAAGGGCTGAAAGATTTTTTCGTGTTTTTCAGGGAAAGAAATTTTTCTTTTCGGATTTTATCGGCTCAAATTGGCGTTGTTTCCGTTCTTTTGCGCGAATTAGGAGAACGGCTTTCCAAAAATGAGTATTTGTTTACGGCGATGGACGGCGAAACTTTCGGGCATCATCGTCCCGGCTTGGAAAAATTACTTTTTGAAATTTCCACCAGCCCTCAATTAAAAACGGTTACGATTTCCGAACTTATTTCTTCATTCCCGAAAAGAGAAGTGGTTGAACCTAGAGATTCAACCTGGGCTTTGGTGCCTCATGATTTGGCCAGAAAATTGCCTTATGCCCGCTGGGCTGACCCCAAAAATAAAATTCAGGTCTGGCAGTGGCAATTAACAAATCTTGCCCTGAAGGCGGTTAAAAAGAAAAAATGTCAAAAAGCCAGAAATCTTTTGGATGCCGCTCTGCATTCAGACCAGTATTGGTGGGCTTCGGCGCGTCCCTGGTGGAGTTTGGAAATGATTGAGCGGGGCGCCAAGGAATTGAAAGATACGGTTTTAATTGCCCCGGGTTCGTCCGTTCAAGACAAAAAATCAGCCCAAGATTTATATGAAAAAATTATTTTTACCGGCTTTGAATGGCAGCGTTCCGGCTTGGTTGATGAAATCTCCCGGCAAGAAGATGAAGAAACGAGAGAACGATTAGAGGAGAAAGAAAAACTTTTTATCACCGAAGAGGAATACGAAAAAATGATTGAGACCTTAAGAGAGCAAATGTACGCCGCCGCCAAAAACGAAGAATATCACCGAGCCGGGATGATTCAGGACCGGATCAGGGAATTAAAAGAAGAAATGAAGAAAAACCCTTAATTACTAATTTCTATTAATTTGTTATAATAAAATTATTATGGCGAAAATCGCAATTAATGGTTTTGGGAGAATTGGCCGCTTGTTTTTCAGGCAGGCCTTAAATGAGCCGTCTTTAGAAATTGCGGCCATTAATGATTTGGGCGATTTGGAAAATTTAGCTTACTTATTAAAACATGATTCCGTTTATCGGACTTTCCCTGGCGAAATAGAAACTGTCGTAAACGGGGATGAAAAATATCTTATAGTTGACGGCAAAAAAATTCTGGTTTTACAGGAAAAAGACCCGCTTAATTTGCCCTGGGGGAAGTTGGGTATTGATGTCGTTGTTGAGGCCACCGGCATTTTTGAATCTTTTGAAAAGGCGAAAGTTCATCTTGGAGCTGGCGCGAAAAGAGTGGTAATAACGGCGCCGGCCAAAGATGCCGAAGGAACAGCCAATGGCAAAACGATTTTAGTCGGTTTGAATGATAAAGATTTTAAAACTACTAATTTAACTTCCAACGGGTCTTGCACCACCAATGCTGTCGCGCCGGTAATGGCGGTTTTGGCGAAAAATCCAGGCATCAGCAAAGCAATTTTAAATACCACTCACGCCTACACCGCTACCCAGAGTTTGGTTGACGGGCCGGTTAAAGGCAAAGATTTTTTGCGGGGCCGAGCCGGAGCCCAGAATTTGATTCCTTCAACAACCGGAGCGGCTTTAACGGTTGGCCGGGTGATTAAAGAATTGGACGGCAAGTTTGACGGCATCGCCATAAGGACGCCGGTGGTTTGCGGGTCTCTGGCTGATATTACTTTTTTGGCAAAGCGGAAAACCTCGGTTGAAGAAATTAATGAAATTTTAAAAAAGGCCGCGGCTAACCCCGAAATGAAAGGAATTCTGGAAGTCAGCGAAGAGCCGTTGGTTTCTTCGGATATTATCGGAAAAGAAACCGGCGCGATTGTGGATTTGTCCTTCACTAAAGTAGTTGACGGAGATTTGGTAAAGGTTCTGGTTTGGTACGAAAATGAATGGGGCTATTGTTCTATTTTGATAAAACACGTTTTGAGAGCGGCGGAAGCATTATAAAAACATATGATAATTTTTATCGGCGCCGACCATCGGGGTTTCAATCTTAAGGAAAAATTAAAACAATTTATTTCAAATCGGGGGTACACCGTGGACGACAAGGGTAACGACCATTACGACGAGGTTGATGATTATCCCGATTTTGTCGCCGCAGTGGCTCAGGAAGTGGCCCAGGACCCGGACAACAGGCGGGGGATTTTGATTTGCGGTTCAGGCGTGGGCATAGACGTAACGGCTAATAAATTTAGCCGCATTCGCTCGGCTTTGGCCAATAATCCCGACCAGGCCTTTTCCAGCCGTAATGATGTTGACGCTAATGTTTTATGTTTGGCGGCCGATTTTTTGGACGAAGAACAAGCTAAAAAAATCTTAAGCGTTTGGCTGCAGACGCCTTTTTCTAAAGAAGAACGCCATAAAAGACGATTAAAAAAAATTGCCGAAATAGAAGCGAGTAATTAGCCACTAGTCAGTAAATTATAATTTTATGTTAGTAATCCCGGCCATTAACGAAATTGAATTTAGCGAGGTTTTAAAAAAAATCAATATCGCCGGCGAATTCAGCCGGTGGATTCATCTTGACGTTGTTGACGGCAAATTCGCCGCCAATACCACTTGGAACAATCCCGGCGACTTAAAAGCTATAAATTCCGGGCTGAAAGCCGATATTGAAGTTCATTTAATGGTGGAAAATCCCGAAGTCGTAATTAAGGACTGGGTTTCAGCCGGCGCCAAACGAATAATTATTTCTCTGGAAGCATTGGAAAAATCAAAATTACAATTTAAAATTCAAAATTTATTTGATAAAAATTGTGAAATTGGTTTGGCGATTAATCCGGAAACGTCAGTTGAAAAACTAATTCCATTTATCAGCATTAATCAGCCCGAAATCGGCGTAAATCAGCGTCTTATAAAATTCGTGCTGGTTTTGGGGGTAAGTCCCGGTTTGGCGGGGCAAAAATTAAATGAAAATGTTTTGGAAAAAATTAAATTTTTGAAGAATTATTATCCGGGTGTTATTATAGAAGCAGACGGCGGAATTGATTTGGAAACCGCCAAATTAGCCAAAGAAGCCGGAGTGGATATTATTGTTTCGGCATCGTATATTTTCGGTAGTCCGAATCCGCAAAAAGCGTATGAAGATTTTTTAAACATCTAAAAATAAAATGGCTGAATCCTACGACAAAAAAATAAAATTTCTTGAGGAGATGGCGAATAAAATTCGCCAGAAAATAATTGAGACCTTGCTTGAAGCGGGCTCCGGCCATTCTGCTTCCACTTTGGGCAGCGCCGATATTTTCACGGCTCTTTATTTCCATATCCTTAATCACGACCCGAAAAATCCCGAATGGCCGGAACGGGATCGACTGATTTTATCCTGTGGCCATTATTGCCCGGTTCAGTACGTGGCGATGGCCTATGCCGGCTATTTTCCTTTGGAAGAATTGAAAACCTTGAGAAAAATCAATTCCCGTCTTCAGGGTCATCCCCATTATGGGGCCCTGCCGGGCATTGAAGCCACTTCCGGCCCTTTGGGCGCCGGCCTTTCCCAGTCCATCGGTATGGCTTTGGCGGCCCGGATGGATAAGAAGAAGCATCGGATTTATTGCGTCACCTCGGACGGCGAGCAGAACGAAGGAAATGTCTGGGAGGCGATGTTGTTTGCGGGTAAGAATCGCTTGAGTAATGTCACCGCTATTTTAGATCGCAATAATATCCAGATTGACGGCTATACCGAAAACGTGATGCCCTTGGAACCGTTGCGGGAAAAATACGAGGCCTTCAATTGGCACGTGCTTGAAGTTGACGGCCACAACATTGAAGCGATAATTGACGCCACCAACGAAGCCAAAGCGATTTATGAAAAACCGACAATAATTATCGCCCACACCATCCCCGGCAAGGGAGTGGGTTTCATGGAATGCGAATTTAAATATCACGGCGTGCCACCGACAAAAGACGAAGCCGATTTGGCTTTAAAAGAGTTGCGGACTTTGTGCGGAAAAATTAAAGAAGAATAATAAATATATGTTAAATCCCCAAGTAAAACTTTCTTCAGAAATTTTTAATAAAGAAATCAAACAGGAGCCGACCCGTTTCGGATTCGGCGAGGGTTTGATTATCGCCGGCGAAGCCGACCCCAATGTCGTGGTTTTGTGCGCCGACATCACCGATTCCACCCGTTGTTCCGGATTCCGGGATAAATTTCCCGAAAGATTTTTTGAAATGGGCATTGCCGAACAGAATATGGCGGTGGTGGCCGCGGGCTTGGCTTTAAGCGGGAAAATTCCCTTTATTTCTTCTTACGCCACTTTTTCCCCGGGACGCAATTGGGAGCAAATCAGGTCTTTTATCGCTTACGGCAACACTAATGTCAATATCGCCGGAGCTCACGCCGGAATTTCCACCGGGCCTGACGGCGCCACTCACCAAGCAACCGAAGATTTGGCTATTATGAGAGTTTTGCCCGGCATGAGGATTTTTGTTCCCTGCGATTCCCTTGAGGCAAAAAAGGCGACGGTGGCCGCGGCTAAAATTTGGGGGCCGGATTATATTCGTTTGACGCGGGAGAAAACGCCGGTGTTCACCACCGACCAAACGCCCTTTATCCCAGGCAAAGCGGAAATTTTTTGGGATTCTTCAAAACCGCAATGCGCCATTATCGGCTGTGGGCCGTTGGTTTATAACGCTTTATTGGCGGCTAAAGATTTAGCCGAAGAGGGGATTAATACCATCGTGGTCAATAATCACACTTTAAAACCAATGGACGAGAAAATCATAATAGATGTTGCCAAAAAATGCCGGGCAGTAGTTACCGTTGAAGAGCATCAGGTTAAAGGCGGTTTGGGCGGCGCGGTAGCGGAAATTTTAGCCAAAAATTATCCGACACCGATGGAATTTATCGGGATGCAGGACACTTTCGGCGAATCCGGCAATATGAACGACTTGCTTGAAAAATACGGAATGGGAGTGGACGCCATTAAAGAAGCGGTGAAAAGAGTCATAAAAAAACGATAGATTATGAAAGATAAAACCAGAATACTTTTAACCGCCGGCGGCACGGGAGGGCATATCTATCCCTTGGTCGCGGTGGCTGAAGCAATTTATCGCTTAGCCGCAGAACAAAATCGCAATATAGAAATAAAATATTTCGGGCCGGCTGGCGTTTTGAACAACGAATTTGAGGGTAGGGGAATAAAAATCGAAAAGATTATCTCCAGCAAACTGCGGCGTTATTTTTCTTTAAATAATTTCATTGACGCTCCTAAATTTGTTTTCAGTTTTTTTCAGGCGCTTTTTAAAATTTTTCGGTTTATGCCAGACGTGGTTTTTTCCAAAGGGGGGACAGGAGTTCCAATGGCCGTCATTTTGGCTTCCAGATTTTACCGGATACCGATAATCATTCACGAATCAGACACAATTCCGGGCTTGACTAATCTTTGGGCTACCCGTTTTGCCGGGAAAATTCTCATATCTTTTGAAAAAGCGGCGCAATATTTTCCCGCTGATAAAACAATTCTGGTCGGCAATCCCATCCGGCCGGAGATTATAAGAGAAATTCCCGACAAGGAAACGGCGAAAAAAACTTTGGGCTTCAATTCCGCCGAACCGGTGATTTTGGTTATCGGCGGTTCGCAAGGCGCTTTGTCAGTCAATAATTTCATTCTGGATAATTTGGGAGAAATTCTTGATTTCGCTCAAGTTATTCATCAATCCGGCCCGATTAATTATTCGGAGACCAAAAAAGATTCCGATTTTCTGCTTAAGACCTTGGGAGATTTTTATAAAAATCGTTATCAATTAGTCGGCTACTTGCAAGACGCCAAAGCCATAAGAGAAGCATTTGCGGCGGCGGATTTGGTTCTTTCCCGTGCCGGTAGTGGCAGTATTTTTGAAATTGCCGCTTTCGGCAAGCCGAGTATCTTAATTCCCTTGGAAGAATCAGCCAGCGACCATCAGAAAGTAAATGCGTATGAATATGCCAAAACCGGAGCGGCGGTAGTAATGGAAGAAGCCAATTTTAAGTCTAGTATTTTTATAAGCCAGGCAAAAAAGATTTTAACCGACCCGGAATCGCAAAATAAAATGAGTCAGGCGGCCAAAAATTTCGCCGAACCCGAAGCCGCCCAAAAAATCGCGGAAGAAATTTTAAAGTCATTTTGATTAGAAAAATTGAATTTTGAATTTACTATTGTAATTCCACGATCGTGGAATTACAATAGTAAATTTGCTTGATAGCCAAAAAGCTTATTTTGATTTATAATCAAATATTATGGCTGATAGTCCCAAAAAAGACATTCGGGTGCGGATTGCGCCCTCGCCAACCGGTCTTTTGCACATGGGCACGGCCCGGACCGCTCTGTTTAACTGGCTTTTTGCCAAAAATCAGGGCGGGAGCTTTATTTTACGGATAGAGGACACGGATTTGGAGCGTTCCGACCAAAAGTATGAAAAGGATATTATTGAGAGCCTTCAATGGCTGGGATTGAATTGGGACGAAGGTCCTTTCCGGCAAACCGATAGATTGGATATTTATGAAAAATATATCAAAAAACTTCTTGAAGAAGGCCGGGCTTATTATTGTTTTTGTACCAAAGAAGAAATTGAAGCCGATAAACAGGCGATGCTTTCCCAGGGTTTAGCGCCGAAATACAGCGGCCGTTGCCGGAATAATCGCGAACCGGATTCTGAAAGACCCTCGGTCATCCGTTTTAAAATGCCGGAAACGGAAGTGGTTTTCAACGATTTAATCCGAGGTAAAGTAAAATTTAACACCGGGCTTATCGGAGATATTGTTATCGCCAAAAATTTGCGGACGCCGCTTTATAATCTAGCAGTGGTGGTTGATGATTTTGAAATGAAAATCAGCCATATTATCCGCGGCGAAGATCATATTTCCAATACACCGAAACAAATTATGATCCAAGGAGCCCTGGGTTTTGACGAACCGGTTTATGCCCATTTGCCCTTAATTCTGTCAGCTGACCGAAGCAAACTCTCCAAGCGTTATATTGAAACCTCAATTGCAGATTACCGAAATGAAGGTTATTTGCCGGAGGCTATGATGAATTTTTTGGCTTTGCTGGGTTGGCACCCGGAGGAAGACGACAGGGAAGTATTCGCTTTGGAAGAATTAATAAAACAATTCAACTTAAAACGCATTCAGAAAGGAGGAGCGGTTTTCAATTTGGAAAAATTGGATTGGCTCAATAGCCAATATATTATGCAATTGGAACCGGAAGAGTTAATTGAGCGTCTGAAAAATTTTATTCCTCACGAATGGCTGAAGGACGAGGAATTTTTGATAAAAGTTGTTAAGATTGAAAAGGAAAGAGTCAAAAAATTGACTGATTTCGTAAAATTGGTCGGTTTCTTTTTTGAATTGCCCGATTATCCGGCTAATCTTTTGATTTGGGATAAAACGCCAAAGGAAAAGATTCTTGATAATCTTCAATCAATTTTGCCTTTAGTGGAAGATTTTGACAATGCTAATAATAAAATTATGGCTTTGGCCGAAAGTCGGGGCCGGGGCGAGGTTTTTTGGCCTTTGAGAGTGGCCCTTTCCGGCCAGACCGCCTCGCCGGGACCTTTTGAAATTTTGGGAGTTTTGGGTCGTGACGAAAGTTTGAAAAGAATAAAAATAGCCATTCAAAAGTTTAATGAATAGCATCCAACCAAACTTGTTTTCAAAAACCAGAATAATTTTGCTCCAGCGGCAAAATTTTCTTTTCCCTCGGCGTCCAAACTCCGCTTCGCGGAGACCAATCTTTGGACGCCTGCGGGATATTTTCTCAAACAAGTTTGGTTGGATTGTTTTTATCTTTCTATTTTCTATTTTCTATTTTCTATTTTCTACCGTTCAGGCTTCCACTCCTCAAGATCTCAGAGATGCTATCAACCAGAAAAGCGCCGAGCTTCAACAGATTGATTCCGAGCGCCAAAAAATTCTTGATAATCTCAACGAATTAAACAAAGAAAGCGCCACTATTCAAAAAGATATTAAAAAGAACGATTATCAAATCAGCCAGTTAAATTTGTCAATTAAATCCAGCGGAATCACTATTGAAAAACTTGGCTTGGAAATTGAATCTTTGAATAGTGAAATCAAAGATATAGGAAATAAGTCCGATATTGAGAAACAGGCCATCATTAATTTATTAAGAGAGCTTAATGAAAAAGAAGGCGAAGGGATTTTAAATATTTTGTTGAAAAATAAAAGCTTGACTGACACTATTTCCGAAACTCAAAACTTGCTTGACCTTAATACTAATTTAGCCACGGAAGTAGCCACGCTTCGGCAGCTCCACGACGAACGTTTCCAGAAATTAGGCGATGTTTCGCAGAAAGAGCAAAATCAGGAAGCGGCAAAAGCCGATTCGCAGAATAGAAAACTTATAGTTCAAGATCAAAAAGCAGAGCAACAAAATCTTTTGGCCGTCAATAAAAAACAAGGAAGCGCCTATCAGCAAAGAATTGATGAGCTGGAAAAAATACAACAGGCAGTCGGCGCCGAAATTGACAAAATTGAATCCGAATTAAGAGCAAAAATTGATCCGAATATCCTGCCTGTACCGCGGTCTGGAGTTTTAGCCATGCCCTTGAATTTAGATTTGAAAGCGAATTTAACCCAGGGATACGGCTGTATTGTCGATTCTTTTGCCAGAAAATCTTATCCGGCCTGCAATGAAGGCACGGGCAATGGCGGATTTCATAACGGAATTGATATCGGCGTACCTGTCTCGACGGAGGTTTTCGCGGCCGAAAACGGCCGGGTGATAGCTGTCGGGAATACCGATAAATATTGTCCTCCGGTTTGGTATGGTAAAAAGAAATACGGCGGTTCTTATGGAAAATATATCGTGATTAAACACGACAATAATCTTTCAACATTATATACTCATCTTTCTTTGCAAGAGGTGAAAGTCGGCGATATCGTAAATAGGGGAGTCCGGATTGGTTATAGTGGTAATACAGGTTTTTCTACCGGCTCGCATCTCCATTTTACGGTTTATGCGAATATCTACGGCGGAGGCCAGACCTTGCTTTCACCCGAAATAAAAAACAGCAACACTTGCGGCCTCCAGCCCTATGGAGCGACTTTGAATCCTCTTGACTATTTATAAAATTTATTTTATTATAAAAATATGAATTACAAGCGTTTGTTTCTATTAATTTTACTATCGGCATTCATTTTGTCAGCGTCTAAAATTTCTTTGGCTGAAGTTAATATTTCAGATATACCGACGCCGGAAAAAATTCAGAGTTTTATCCCGCAGCCCTTAACCGATTTATTCAAAACCTTCAGCAATATAAATATTGATTTTTCCAAATTTTCATTTCTCAACCAGGTTGTCGGAGCCATTCCTAAGTCGGGCGAGGATGTGGCAAATGGCTTCAGGTGGCTTACTCGGGGCCTGGGGAATACGAATGAATGGCTAAAGACCCATATCGGGCTTAATATCGTTTTGGTATTTCAAAAAGTGGGGGAATTTTTTGTCTGGATTTTCCAGGGAATCGCGAATCTAATCAAAGCCGGATTATCTTTTATAAAATAAAAGTAAGGTTATTTTACGATAGTTCTTTATATTATTTAAAGAATTGTTGTAAAATAACCGCAACCTTTTGCGTTAGATTTTTATTATCTGACGCAAAAGGTATCTTGTACGACAGATATAACCCTTGAATATCTTGGCTTCCCTGCTAAGATATGGAGATATTATGTATTATTCCAATTTGGGGCAGTTCAAAGATTCAAGCGGCTATGAAATTGACGGTGCTTGGTATCCTCGCGTGACTAAAATCATTGAAATCAAAGCCAAGCCGGCGCTTTATCGCTTTTACGCCGAAATGAATAATTTTAACGCAGGGGAAGCGGTCAAAAATGCATCAGCCGCCGAAGGCACTTTAATGCACGAAACAGTTGAGCAGTTTCTTATCGGTCAGTCCCCCGTTGTTGACCCGACAATTGCTCCGGCGGTTGACGCATTTTTAAAATTTAAAGAAGCCAAAAACATCCAGGTTGATGAACAGTTCGTGGAAAAACAAATTATTAATTTTGATGAACGCTACGCCGGCACTATTGACGCCTTGGCCCTTATTGACGGCAAATTCGGAGTTTTAGACATTAAAACTTCCCAGGCGATTTATCGCGATTATAATCTCCAAACATCCGCTTACATAGCGGCCGTCCAAAATGATTTTAAAAATATTCAGACACGCTGGATTTTAAGAATTGACCAGATTAAAACTTGCCTTAACTGCGGCGCCACTTTACGCCAAAAAGGCGGCCGGGAAAAAATAAAATTGCCGTGGCTTAACGGCGGCTACAGCGCAAAAGCCAGAAATTGCGAACACCAGTGGTCGGAACTCAAAGGCGACATCGAACTAAAGGAATTTCCTTATTGGCAGGAAGATTTTAAGGCGTTTTTGGGCGCCAAGAAACTTTGGGAATGGGAAAATGAATACTGGCTGAAACAGACCGGATATATATCATAAAAAATAGCCCGTAAAATTTTACGGGCTATTATAATTAATATTTCTTTAGTTTCGCCGTTTTTCCTCTCTTTTTTCTTTTTCTATGAGGGCTTTATAGATTTTATTTAGCCCAATTTTTTTCAGAGAAAACGGAAGATTGTCCGGCCTAAAAATTATCATCTCGTCTATTGATTTCTTGAGATGAGACTTAAGGACTTCGATAAGCTCCGGATAGGTCATAAATCCATGGTCGATTGATTCTTGGAGCCGTTTTATGGCTTTCTGTGCTGTATATTCGGCCTGTTTCATTATTTCTTCCGGGGTCATTGCTTTTCCAAGAGTTTCTTTCTTGCTCATTTTGCACCTCCTTTGATAGATTTGCGTTATTAATTTTCGGGATTATTTAAGTAAATCCTTGTCGGCAATCCATTCTAGCTAATTTCCGTGACTTTTCGTTCGTCATAATTCCGAGCATTTCCGCATGTGCCATTATCCAGCCAATCCATCTGCCAGCTTTCACTGAATCATCGAATTTTTGCATCTCTTGCATCATCCAAAGAAGATATGCCGGGGTGTTTTTCAGATTTTTCCTCGGCTTAACTTTCGGAAACTTTTCTCTCAATCGTTTGGATATGAATCCTATTACATTCGGATAATATTTTATATGATTACCCTTCATGGTATTTATCCCTCCTTTTTTATATTTCTTTTTTTAAAGAACAAATTATTCAAATATAAAATTATTATAATACATCGTTTTAATTTTAGCAAATCTATCTGTCGTAAAATAAGGGTTGTTGCAACGAATAAATTATTCGTCGCAAAACCCCAAAGAGATTTTGCAACGCTATAAATATCGTCGCAAAATTTCTTTTATCCCGAGCATTTTTCAATAATAATCGGGGCGTGGTTGTTCTCTTTGGCGAAAAGATAACCCAAACCGAAGCTTAAAGAGATTACAAGAATCAACAGAAAAGTTATTATGATATTTCTTTTATTTTCCTGAATTAAATTTTTGAAACTTGACAACATATATTATATAAATTAGAATTTAATCTGATTTTGATTTTTTAATATGGCACATACAAAAGCAAAAGGCTCAACAAAATTAGGCAGAGATTCAGCGGCTCAACGATTGGGTATTAAAGTGACCGACGGCCAGATAGTGAAAATAGGCGACATCATTGTTCGCCAGCGGGGTACTAATTATTTCCCCGGTCTTAATGTCCGCCGCGCGAATGACGACACGCTTTACTCTCTTAAAGCGGGGAAAGTTAAGTTTGCTCATAAAAGACACACTCGTTTTGACGGCGTCAACCGGTCAGTTAAGGTTGTGAGTGTACTTTAATTTTAACTTTTGATTTAATTCCTTTTCCGAGGTTTATTTCCACCAAGTGTTCTCCTAATTCTTTAATCGGTTTCTCCAGTATTACTTCAAAATTTTTTATTTCTTCGGAATACTTTTTTAAAGTATCCAAGTCTTTAATGGCCTTTATGATTTCCGCGGCGCTGACTGAACCGAAAATTGATACTTTCTCCCCTGCCTGCGCAGGCAGGCTTACTTTCATGGGAAAATCCAAGACGGCGCTTTTAAGCTGATCGGCGATTTTCTCAAAGTGCTCGAGAATCTCTTTTTCTTTATTTTCCCAAACTGTTTTTTGCTGAGTAAGAATTTTAAGATTGGCTTCGTTTGCCGCTTTGGCTAATTTTCCGGGTATTAAAAAATTTTTGGCGTATCCGTCCTTGACTTCCTTGATTTCAAATTTTTTACCCAGTCCCTTGATGTCTTCTGATAAAATTATTTTCATAATTAGATTATTTAATTTCTGCTTTTATAATTTCCATTGCTTTGTCCAGTTGGGGGTCTTTTCCGGCCGTAGCGTCTTCCTCGGTTAATTCAACGACAATATCTGGAGTTATGCCTTTTTTGTCAATTGTTTCGCCGTTAGGCAAAAGCCATTGGGCAATTGAAACTTTCATTTCCGAGCCGTCAGTAAATCTTTTAAGTTCCTGAACCGTTCCTTTGCCGAAAGTGGTCTCGCCGATGATTTTGACATGACGGTTGTCCCGCAAGGCACCGGCTAAAATTTCAGAAGCCGAAGCTGAACCGCCATTGACTAAAACAACCACCGGTAAATCGGCTAAGGCGCTGTTGCCTTGGGCTTTAAGAACATCCTGTTTACCGGAACTGAATTCTTCTCTTACGACCACATCCCCGCTTTTCAAGAACCAGCCGGCGATATTAGTCGCCGCGTCTAAATAGCCGCCGGGATTGTTGCGAAGGTCTAAGATTATACCTTTAGCACCGCTTATAAGAGCCGGCAGGGCGGCTTTATAAAATGCCAGGGGAGCGTTTTCGTTGAAACTATAAAGCTGAATGTAAGCGATATTGTCTGATTTCATTTCCCAGTCAAGAGTAGGCACGGCGATGGTGTCTCTGATAATAGATATCTCTTTAGGCAATGCCCAGCCGTCTCTTAAAATTGTGAGGACAACCGTCGTTCCTTTTGTTCCGCGAATCAGTTTTACCGCTTCTTCAATCGTGGCGAGAGTGTCGGTGGAGGTACTATTAATTTTCAGGATTTTATCACCGCTTTTCAGGCCCACTCGTTCAGCCGGCGAATCTTTCAAAGGAGCAACGACCATTAATTGACTATTGCGGATATCAATTTGGGCGCCGATTCCTCCAAAGTTTCCGTTTAAATCCTCTTCGAATTTATTGGCATCGCTGGGCTTAAGAAAAACAGTGTAAGGGTCGTTGCCCGCGTTTACCAGGCCGGAGATGGCTCCGTAAAGCATATCCTGGTCGGTTATATCCTTGCTATGAACGAAGTTTTGTTTAAAAGTATCCCAGGCCTTCCAGAATGTAGAAAAATCAGCGGCGATTTCCGGATTATCTTTGTATACGGTTTTCGGTTCGGCATTACGAAGCCCGCCTTGGAAACCAAAAGAATAGGAAACGCTGACTAGCAAAGCAATCCCGAGGATTAAACCGTAATTTTTATTGGATGTTTTTTTGTTTTCCATTTTTGAAATTTGCCAAGAATCTATCTCTTGTCCATGATTTATAAATTTTATATTAAAAATTAATGAAAATCAAATTCAGAAAGTACTTCATATTCCGCGCCGGTTTGCTTGAGATGTGATTCCATTAAATCAAGAGTTTCGGCTTCAAAAGACAATGATAGTGGAGTTATTAGTTTATCGGGCAATTTTCCCAAGGGATCGGGAAATCGCACTAAAGTAAGATGCGCGTTAAAACGCCGGTTGTCTTGCTTGAATTTTATGCCATTCTCAATAAGCGTTTCGTCTAATTTTATTTTCAGTTCGTTTAATTTTTCGGAAGTTTTTTTAACGCCGGTCAGCCAGACCATCCGAGCCGGTTTGCCAGGCGGCCCGTAGCTGATGCTTTCAAAATCTATTTTTACGTGGGTAAATTGTGCCGCGGTTTCTTTGATTGATTTAAGAATAGAATCCAAGGCCTCCGGCGGCTGGTATCCTAAAAAAGTGATGGTCAGATGCCAATTGTTTTTCGGCGAAAAGTGGGCTGAATAATTATCAAAAAGTGGCTTGATTTTATTAACCGCTTCTTCTATGACATTTTTTGTTTTTTCAGGCAGATTTATGGCAATAAAGAGACGCATACGGTATAATTTTATCATAAAATGTCCATAAATATAGACAAAGATTATCTGAATATCATCAAAGAACGGAAAAAAACCAGCCGGGTTTATGAAAAATTTCAGTTTACCGGTTTAACAATCGCTCAAATACTCGGCGATGAAAAACATAAATCGCTTTATATTAAAATGGCTAAAAAACATGACGAGCATAAATTAATTACCACAGCCAAGAGTGTCGCCGAAAGAAAAAATATAGAAAATAAAGGCGCTTATTTTATGAAGGTTTTTTATCAAGAAATAAAAAATAGCAAAAAATAATAATGAATATTTTAACTGTCAACAATAAAAAAGAAGAAAAATTTTTACGGCGAAAAACGCCTGATTTTGATTTCGCCAAACATAAAAAGGCAGAAATTAAAGAAATAATCAAAAAAATGCGAGCGGCGATAAAAAAAGTAAAAGGCATCGGCTTGAGCGCTAATCAGCTCGGCTTTGACTGGCGGCTTTTTATCGCGGAAATCCCAAGCGATAAAGGCAAGCCGAAATTTTATGCTATTTTCAATCCCGGCATTGTTAAGGTTTCAAAAGAAAAGATTGAGCTTGAAGAGGGTTGTCTTAGCGTGCCGGGGATTTGGGGTTTAGTGGAAAGGCCGGAACAGATAACGCTGGCGGGTTTTGATAAAAACGGAAAGAAAATAAAGATTAAGGCCTGGGCATTGCCGGCACGGGTATTTCAGCACGAAATAGATCACTTGAACGGGATTCTTTTTGTTGACAGGACTAATAAACTTTTCAAAGAAGCCCTAGAGGAAACGGCAAAAATATAATTATGAAATACGCATTTTTCGGCACGCCTGATTTTGCGGCTGTTATTTTGGAAAAATTGATTAAATCCGGTTTTCCGCCGGCGGCGGTTGTTTGCAACCACGATAGGCCGGTTGGCAGGAAAAAAATCATCACTCCCCCGCCGACTAAAGTTCTGGCCGAAAAATATGAGATTAAAGTTTATCAGCCGGAAAAATTAGAAATTAGAAATTTCCAATTAGAAATTGGCGAAATAGATTTTGCTGTCGTCGCCGCTTACGCCCAAATTATTCCCAAAGAAATTTTAGAAATGTCGCGGCTGGGAACTATCGGCGTTCACCCTTCGCTTTTGCCGAAATACCGCGGTTCCTCCCCTATTCAATCGGCTATTCTTAGCGGAGAATCCGAAACCGGCGTCACTTTGTTTTTGGTGGATGAGAAAGTAGACCATGGCCCAATTTTCGCCCAGCGAAAATTGGAATTTTCAATTTCTAATTTTCAATTTTCAAAATTACAGCAATTACTGGCGGAGTTGGCTGGATATTTACTGATTGAAACCCTGCCGAAGTTTTTAAAAAGCGAAATCACTCCCCTTCCGCAAGACGAAAGCCAGGCTACTTACACGAAAAAATTCAAAACCGAAGATGGCTATGTTGATTTAGAAAAGGATGATCCTATAATTATTGAAAGAAAAATCTGCGCTCTTAATCCGGAGCCGGGAGTTTGGACTATTTTAATTCCGGAAGAGTTATCTTCTCTAATTCGCGCGAATAGTTCCATACAAAACAAAAAACGGGTAAAACTTTTGGAGGCCGAATTGGTTGACGGAAAATTGAAATTGACTAAAATCCAATTTGAAGGCGGAAAACCTCAAATAATACCCTAAGTCCAATCGATTGGACTTAGTTTTTAGATTTGCGAAGCTAAGGAGATTTTGGCAGTATTATGCTAGATTAATAGATATTGCCTAGTCGTCTAATGGTAGTAATTTTATACTTTTTATGGTAAAATTACTACGTAATGAAGTCAAGTTGGAATAAAGGATTCACTAAAGATACACATCCCTCTGTATTGAGGACAGCTAGGACAATGAAGCGGAAAAAAATTGATAATTTTAAGGAATGGCGGGAAAGAATGCGAAGAATTGGAAAAATTCCTCAAAATTATCCTCCCCTTTCCTTGTCTGGTAATTTAGCGGAATATATTGGAGTTGTTCTTGGCGACGGCAATATTAGTAAATTTCCACGAACAGAAAGAATTATAATTTCAGCAAACTCTAATAATTTAGGTTTTGTTAATCGTTATACTAAATTAACTAAACAAATATTTAATAAGAAACCAACAGTTAGCAAGGTTTACAATAAAAACAATATAAGAATCGGTCTTTATCAAAAAGAAATTTCAAAAAGATTAGGTATCCCTTCAGGCGATAGAGGTCGTTTAAACATAAAAACTCCTAATTGGATTTTAAAAAACCAAAGTTATTTAATCAGATATTTAAGAGGGTTATTTGAAGCGGAGGGTTCTTTATCGGTTCATAAACCGACATGTACTTATAACTTTCAATTTTCCAATAAAAACCAAAGTTTATTAAAAAATGTTGAGAATGGGTTAAAATTACTTGGTTATAATCCCGAGATTAGAAAAACTTCAACTAGACTTCGTAAAAAATTAGAGGTTGAAAAATTTAGAAAATTGATTAAATTTAGAGTATATTAAATGTAATTGCGGGGTCTGCTAATGGTAGGCAACATGGCTCTGAACCATGGAATCTAGGTCCGATTCCTAGCCCCGCAGCTAAATTTATGAAAATATTACTTACAGGCGGTTCGGGATATGTTGGCACTTGCCTTAGGCGCAAGCTCGGCCATATTTATTCATTTATTAATTACGACATAAAAAATAATCCCAAAGATGACGTTCGCGACTTAGCGCGATTAGAGAGAGCGGTCAGGGGCGTTTCCGGAGTTATTCATCTTGCGGCCATATCGCGGCCGAAGGTTGCGTTCATAGATCCGCATACTTGCCTTACGACGAATATCGGCGGGACGGCAAACGTTCTTGAAGCGGTAAGAAAGAAAAATCCGAAGGCATGGGTGGTATTTTCATCAAGCCGAGAGGTTTATGGCGGTCATACCAAATTTCCAGTAACCGAAAAAAGTTTGCGTCTGCCTTTGAACGCCTACGCCGTTTCCAAGGTTGCCGGCGAAGATCTAATGCAACAGTACGCCCGTAATTACGGCTTGCGCGCGCTCATTCTGCGCTTTTGCGGGGTTTATACCGGAGCCGACGATATTCTGGACCGGGTTATCCCCCGTTTCATAATTCTCGCCTTGAAGAATAAGCCGATAACTCTTGAGGGCAACGGCAAGAAGAAGATGTTTGATTTTGTTTATATTGATGACGTAATTAATGGAGTGAATAAAACTATCGGGTATGTTAAAAATAAGCCGAATGGCTTTTGCGATGACTTCACTCTAAGCGCCAACAATCCTATCTCGCTCTATGATCTTGCAAAACTCATAATAAAAATCACGGAAAGTCGCTCAAAAATAGTTAATATTCCGGAGCGTTCTTACGATGTTTCCGGCTTTTGGGGCAGTTATACCAAGGCAAAAAAACATCTCGGCTGGGAACCTAAGGTAAATTTTGAGAACGGTTTAGTTAAAAGCATAAAAGAGATAATCCAGCGTATCGGTTAAAAATACCAAGACGCGGCTAGTTTGGCCGTTAGGATAACCTCCGAAGAACGCTTATACTGTTTTTATGTTAATTGACGACGTAACAATTAAAGTTGAAGCCGGTAACGGTGGCAGAGGCGCCGTGGCTTTCAACAAAAATATGATGAGTTTGGGCCCAGTTGGCGGAAGCGGCGGTCGCGGCGGCAGTATTTATTTTGAAGGCGTTTCCGACTTAAATGCCTTGAGCCAGTTCAGATACAAAAAAAATATTAAGGCCATAGATGGCTCAAACGGGCAAGGGCAATTCAGAGACGGCCCTGACGGAAGCGATATTGTTTTAAAAGTTCCCGTGGGAACGATAATCCAAAAAATTGAGACGGGGAAAACCGAAGAAGTATTAAAAATCGGCGAGAGAATTTTCATCGCAAAAGGCGGCCACGGCGGAAAAGGAAATTTTAAGTTTCGTTCTCCCAAAAATACCACTCCGAAGCAATTTCTAGAAGGAATACCCGGCGAGCAGTTCACTCTAAGATTAGAACTCAAACTCATAGCTGACGTGGGTCTCATAGGATTGCCGAACGCGGGAAAATCCAGTTTGATAAACGAACTTACAAAAGCAAACAGCAAAGTCGCGAATTATCCCTTTACTACATTAGAGCCGAATCTTGGAGTATATTATGAACTTATTCTCGCGGATATTCCAGGGCTTATTGAAGGCGCGTCAGGCGGCAAAGGTTTGGGCATAAAATTTCTCCGCCACATTGAACGCACAAAAATTCTTTTTCATTTAATTTCCGCGGAATCGGAAAATCCCGTGAAAGATTACAAAATAATCAAAAATGAGCTCAAAACATACAGTAAAGAGCTGATAAAGAAAATTGAATATGTATTTTTGAGCAAAAGCGACACAATGCCGGCAAAAGAAATAAAAAAGAAAATCACCGCCCTGAAAAAAATTAACAAAAATGTTCTCCCGATTTCCGTTTATGATTGGGACAGTTTGGAAAAAGTGAAAGAGATTCTGAATAAAATAAAATCGGAAAAATAGTTATATAAAATTATTTATCTATTATGTCTTTTTCTTTCAATTTCGGTTAAGAATAATTTTCTGATTCTGATGCTTTTGGGCGTTACTTCTAAAAGCTCGTCATCGCCGATGTACTCAAGCGCTTGTTCCAATGAAAGAACGCGCGGCGGGATTAAGTCGTCAGTCACCGCGTCGGTTTTTGCCCGGAAGTTGGTAAGCTGTTTTTGCCGGCAGACATTCACCGAAATGTCCTCCGTCTTGGCGTTTTGCCCCACTACTTGGCCTTCATAAACTTTTTCACCCGGCCCGACAAACATCACTCCCCTTTCCTGGGCGCGCAAAAGCGCGTAGGCGGTGGTCACGCCTGCTTCGTGAACAACAAGTGAACCGTGGGGATTCCCCGGGACAGAATCAAATTTCGGGAAATAACCCGAGAAAAGCGAATTGATAATGCCGGTACCTCGGGTTTCTATCATAAATTCATTTCGGAAGCCGATGAGACCGCGGGTGGGAATAAAAAAATGAAATGAAACCGTGCCGTTTTCAATACTCACATTTCTTAATTCGCCTTTCCGTTCGCTCATTTTTTGGAGAATGAGGCCGTAATGTTTTTCTGGCACTTCAATCCAAACATCTTCCGCCGGTTCCGAGATTACGCCGTTTTCTTCTTTAAAAATAACTTCCGGTCTTGAAACCTGAAATTCATAACCATCGCGCCGCATCTTCTCAATGAGGATCCCGAGGTGCAGTTCGCCGCGCCCGCTTACTAAAAATCTATCGGATGAGTCGCTTTCTTCTACACGAAGCGCCACATCGTTATCAAGTTCTTTAAAAAGCCGTTCGCGGAGATTGCGCGAGGTGCAGTATTCCCCTTCTTTGCCGGAGAAAGGAGAATTATTGACCGAGAAAATCATTTTAACTGTCGGTTTTTCAATGGTAATTAATGGCAAGGCCTCGGGATGCTCCGCGTCCGCCAAAGTGTCGCCGATATTCACTTCCGGTATTCCCGCAAGCGCTATAATATCCCCTGTTTGCACAGAAGGAACCGGCACGCGTTTTAGCCCCAAAAAAGTCATAAGCTCCGTAATTTTGAAATTTTTTATTGTTCCGTTACTTCGGATGTGCGCGATTTGCATTCCGTTTGTCGCTACGCCGCGTTCAATCCGGCCCACCGCGATTTTCCCCTGGAAATTATCATACTGGATTGAGACCACAATCATTTGAAATGGCGCGTCACTCACGCCTTTCGGAGCAGGAATATATTTAAGGATGGCTTCATAGAGAGGTACAATATTTTCCATAGCGGAGAGATCGGACGATGTGCCCGCCATTCCTAATCTGCCCGCCGCGTAAATGATGGGAAAATTTAATTGTTCGTTTGTCGCGCCAAGCTCCATGAAAAGCTCAATTATTTTTTCAAGGACGTGATTTACGCGGGCATTCGGTTTGTCAATTTTATTTATAACTACGATAATTTTATGTTTAGCATCAAGCGCTTTTTTCAGCACAAAACGGGTTTGGGGCATCGGCCCTTCCTGGGCGTCAACAAGCAGAAGCGAGCCGTCCGCCATATTTAAGACACGCTCAACTTCCCCGCCGAAATCGGCGTGGCCGGGCGTATCAATAATATTAATTTTTGTTTCCCGGTAAATCACCGCGGCGTTTTTGGAAAAAATAGTAATGCCGCGTTCCCGCTCCAGTTCGTTTGAATCCATAATAAGCTCGTCATTAACGAGCTTACCCAGATTAGTCTCAGATTGTTTCAAGAGTGCGTCAACTAAAGTGGACTTGCCATGGTCAACGTGAGCGATGATACTGATGTTTCTGATTGAATTCATAGATAAAAATTAAGTGCCGCATTGCAAGCGGCGTTATAGATAAATAATAACCTAAAAGACCGATAAAGTCAATCTTTTATTAAAAAATCATTATCGGAAATATCCCCCATTATTATTTGAGGATCGCTTTGGCCGAAAAGATCCGGAACGAGAACTCGGGCGCGAAGAATGTCCGAAGTCCCGCTTAGCGGGGCTGAAGCGAGAGCTGGATTGAGGCCGGCGGCTGTAACCAAAACGAGGCTCGCGATCTTCGGCTGTTTGCTCGCTTTTACGCGCCGGAGGAAGCTCGGGAAGTTTTGAGAGCGGAAGCGTTGCCCGGATAAGACGCTCAATTCCTCTTACGTCGCCTTTCTGGTCCGGTGTTGCGAAAGAAATCGCATGCCCTGCGCCGCCTGCCCGGGCGGTGCGGCCAATGCGATGAATATAGTCCTCTGGTTTCTCCGGGAGATCGTAATTTAAAACAACTTCAATTCCCTTCACATCAATGCCTCGGGCGGCAATATCAGTTGCGACAAGCACGCGGTATTTTCCGTTTCTGAAACCTTCAAGCGCTTCCCGGCGCTGGGTAAGAGAACGGTTTGAGTGAATTTCGGCCGCCGTATGGCCCATCGTTCGGACGTTTAGCGCAATACGTTTAGCGCCATATTTTGTCCGTGAAAATACTAAAATTGATCCCCGATATTCATAAAGAAGTTTTTCTAAAAGTCGTGACTTGTCGTGCTTTTCAACAAAGAAAAGTTCTTGTGTCACTTCTTTAACCGTGGTGCCGGACGGGGCGATTTCAACTCTAAGGGGTAATTTCATATAGGCCCTTGCCATTAAAACAATATCCTCGGGCATCGTTGCCGAGAAAAGCATTGTCTGTCGTTCGCGAGGAAGAACGCTTAGTATTCGTTTCAGTTGCGGAGCGAAGCCCATATCAAGCATCCGGTCGGCTTCATCAAGCACAAGAACCTCCACTGATTTCAAAGAAAGCGTTTTTTGTTCCAAATGGTCAATAATTCTTCCAGGCGTTCCGATAATAATGTGCGGTCTTTTTTGAAGCGTTTGGATTTGGCCCCTGATTGATTCTCCGCCGATTAAAACCGCGGTTCGTATTCCGAACGCCGCTCCAATTTTACGAAGAACATCATGTACCTGAAAAGCAAGCTCCCGGGTCGGCAGGATAACGAGCCCCTGTTTACCGCAAAGAGCCATCTGAAGCATAGGCACACCGAAAGCCAGGGTTTTCCCTGTTCCTGTTTGCGCGACGCCCACGAGGTCTTTCCCGTCAATCGCCGGAGGAATTGACTTCACCTGGATAGGCGTGGGGGTTATAAAGTGAAGGCGATTAAGCGCCTCTAAAATATTCGGCGCAATGCCGAGATTGTGAAAATTTGAATGTTGGTCCATGTTATGAATATTTTAACATGAAATCTTGATTAAGACGAACCGGTTAATTTTCTATAAATATTCGGCGCAATTCATTAGCTCAAAAAATTTGTTCGGATAACAGGACTTCCGCCATTGCCTTTCAGAACCAGAATATTCCGACTCCAGCGGTCGGGATTTCTTTTCCCTCGGCACTGAAATTCGCCTGCGGCGAAACCAAGCTTTCAGCGCCTGCGGGATATTCTTCAAGGCAACGGCGTAAGTCCTCAACAAGAAAATAAAAAGTCCTGACTAAGCCGGGGCTTTTTATTTTTGCTGCAAAACATCTCCTGTTTTCGGGCCGCCTGTGGTTTTCATGGGAATACTTTGTAATTCTCCGGTAGGAGAAAATTGATAGCCCTTGGAAACAAGAGATGAGCCGATTAAAGCGTAAACGACGCCCAAAACTACGGCCAAAAAAATAATCAGATAGGCCTCTTTGACTTTTTTTTGAATGAAATTTTTTTCGGTCAAGAGAGCGATGCCGTAAATCAAGCCAATCAAGGGGAAAATAACAGCCGAAACCGCTCCTATCCAAAACCATTTTTTACCTAATTTAAATTTATCTTCCATAATATTTAGTAAATTTTATTTTATATTTATTGACCTTTAGTTTTTAATGTTTTACGGTTTAATTTCTTTTATTTTGAAATCGGGCGTTGGCTGGGCCGGTTGTACTGCCGGAGTTTGAAACCCCTCTATTGTTGAGGTCGCTATTGGCGGCATTGTCAATGTTGAGTCTGTTGAAGTTGAATAAGAATAATCCGGCACATAAACAAGAGTAAGCTCTCCCCCGTCAAGATTGGTCGTTTTCCCCAAGGCCTGCGAAGTCAAATATCCCCCAAGCATTGTCAGGTTGGCAAAAATACTGCCGCTTATCACTGGCATTGCTGAAGCCAAAAAAGAGCCAAAAATTCCCAAAACCGGAAGAAAAGGAGTAAGAAACGCTCCAAAAACAGCTCCTATGATAGCAAAACCCCATCCTCCCCAGGAAGTTTTGCTTTCTTCTTGGTATTTGTGATACCTAAAAATAGAACCGTAAGCGGTTAAAAGATAGGCCTTATAGTCAACATGAGAAGTGACCGTGGTTGAAAACCAATCTTCGTCTTCATCGGTCCAACTAAAAGTTCGTTCGGTTTTGTCTACCACCTCCATTACGTCTTTAGTAATAAGATTCTCAAAATTTTTCTTTTCCGAAGCCCAATATACACACTTTCCCAGTCTACCCCAAATATTACAATCTTTTGTCAGATAAGGTATATCTTCAGAAGAAAGAGTTTTTTCATATTCATCTAAATAAACTATTTCGCCCGTGCATTCTCCGCCCGTATATTGGGTACAATGCGTATATCTTCCATCTGCTGCCGGATAAAATCCTAAACTTTTTCTTTTCATTTCGCCTTTCTCTAAAATAACCTCATAGCCATTTTCGGATAAACCGGCAATTCTGCTTTTAGTATAGGGATAGATTCTATCCATGTATATCCGATGACGAGACCAACCACCTGTACGAGAAATGCCTTTACACCTTAGAATTGTTCCTTCCGGAAAGGGAAGTTTTGGTTCGGCCGTGGAAAAATTTGCAGTGCCCCTTATACTTCCTACTCCATACTCACAAGAACCTCCATCGCCCCGCAATCCTTTATAACAATCATCACTTCCTTGCAAACCGCCGTTGTAAGCTGGACAGCCCGTAAAATCAGAAACACCAGCTAAGGCATTAGCCGGCCAAACTAAGTAAAACGAAAGACAGCTAAATATTAGAAATAGAGAAATTATTTTATTTTTCATAAAGTTATTAAAGAAACTAACGCTAGCTGGGTTCGACATTTTAGCTTTATGAAAACACAAAGCTCCCAGCCAGCGAGGTCTTGCGACCCCCATACGGGTTTCCCCATATGACCAGTAACGGAGCTCTGACTAGGAGCTTTTTATCCGTTACTGGTTTTTATAACCCTGCCGTAGGTTGCCCCTACGGGTTAGGTCTCATATTTAGTTGTATGAAATAATAATAACGCCTTGGCGGGTAAAGTCAAAATAATAAGCAACCGCCATAGCTACTCTAACAACGGAAAAAGATTTATAATATTTACAAGGTTAGATTATCAGACCTGTAAATTATCGAGGTCGAACCTCGATAATTTAAAAAATGGCGAGTTTGTTTTATAGCAAGAAACTGGAAAATATCAAAAATGAAACAACAAATTGTTTTAATTCACGGAGGCAATACTTATAAAACTTACAGAGAATATCTTTCTTTCTTAAAGAAAAAGAAAATTGATTTTGAAAGGTATAAAAATGCAAAAAGCGACTGGAAAAAGACGCTTGGCGGAAAACTCGGCAAAAAATTTGAAGTTATTTCTTTGGATATGCCGAACAAAGCAAACGCCAAATACGCCGAATGGAAAATTTGGTTTGAAAAGTTTATCCCTTATATAAAAACCGGAGTTATTTTAGTAGGCCATTCGCTCGGAGGAATTTTTTTGGCGAAATATTTATCAGAAAATAAATTTTCTAAAAAGATACGCGCGGTTTTTTTGGTGGCGGCTCCTTATGATACTGAGGATACCGGTGAATCTTTGGCGGATTTTATTTTGCCCAAAAAATTAAGCAAATTATCGCAGGCAGCGGAAAATATTTTTATTTATCAAAGCCAAGACGACCCTGTTGTTCTTTTTGTCAATGCCTTAAAATACAAAAAAGCTTTGCCGCAGGCAAAAATGAGAATATTCAAAAACCGAGGTCATTTTAATCAGGCCAGCTTCCCGGAAATGATAAAAGAAATTAAAAAACTTTTATAAATGAGAATCAAAGATTTTTCGCCGGTGTTTTATATTGATACCGATGAAGCCAATGCCGCCTTAAACTTTAATCGCGGACAAAAAGTAATATGGCTTAATAGTAGTCAAATCAAAATAACCAATGGCAGTAATTGATAATATAAACAAAAAAAATCTGATTCTGGCCGGATTAATTTTAGTTTTAGCAGTTAGTGTTATTATTTTTCTCAATCAATTTTCGGCGCCGCAGCGAAAAGCGGCAGAAGAACGGATTGTGGTTAATCTAGCCACAACCGAAGCCGAGCTTATTCCTAAACTGAAACAGCAGGGTTATATCAGAAGCGAGTGGGCTTTTAATTTCGCGTTAAAAATAAAAAATTGGCGGGGCAAAATAAAATCGGGGGGATACACTGTATCAAAAAGCATGAGTGTTTGGCAGTTGGCCGATATATTGGTAAATCATCCTTATCAAAAATGGGCGGTAATACCGGAAGGATTAAGAAAAGAAGAAATTGCGTACATAATCCAAAATAAAATCGGCTGGCCTGACAGCGAAAAAGAAAAATTCATTAAAAACAGTAAAGAAGGATATTTATTTCCGGACACTTATCTTTTTGACCTCGCTTACAAAAGCGATGACGCGATAAAAAAGATGGAAAATAATTTCAACGAGAAAACCGCCGATTCAATTAAAGAAGCTAAAGTAAAAAATATCAGAAATGACACTCTAATCGTCCTCGCTTCCCTGATTCAACGGGAAGCAGCCAATGAAAAAGAAATGCCGTTAATCGCCAGCGTTATTTGGAACCGATGGACGAAGAGCATCCCCTTCCAGATAGATGCCACCGTCCAATACGCGCTGGGAGAGCCGGGTAATTGGTGGAAAAAAGTAAAATTGGAAGATTATAAAATTAATTCGCCTTACAATACTTATATTCATCAAGGCCGGCCGCCGGCGCCGATTTCCAATCCCGGGTTAGCGGCAATTAATGCCGTGATTAATCCGGAAAAAACGGATTATCTTTATTATTTGCACGACAGCGCGGGGCAAATTCATCTTGCCAAAACTTATGAGGAGCATCTGAAAAATATTGAAAAATATCTAAAATAGGGAAAAGAAAAAATTAAATTTGCAAATGGCGGCGGACGGCGATGAAGCTGGAAACAGTGCCTAGAATGATTCCGAAAAGAAGCTGATAGCCCAAAAGACGTAAAAAATTTGAAGCAAAGTAAGTTTGAAGATTCATATCCGGAATGAAATTATTCACATAAGGAGAGGCATAAGTGATCAAAGGCACTATCACGGCAAAGCTTAAAACGGCGGCTAAAATTCCATAAAGAACTCCTTCAACAATGTAGGGGCCGCGAATAAAATTATTAGAAGCGCCTACCACTCTCATAATACCAATGGCGTCCCGGTTGGTGTAGATCGCCAGCCGGATGGTATTAAAAGCCACTAAAACGGCAATTATGGCGGCGATAATTGAGAGGATTATGCCTCCGCTTTTTGCGGTATCAACAATACTGATTAACCGGTTGATTACTACCTGGTTCTGGGCGTAACTTACTTTTTCAATTATTGGCGAAAGGGATTGGTTATTGAGATAGTCGGCGATGGCGGCGTACTCTTTGGGATTATTGGCTTTTATATTAAGAGAAGAAAGAAGCGGATTTGTCCCGATCACCTCTATGGCCTGAGAGACGGCTGAATTTTCTTGATGGCGGGCCTTAAATTCGGCTAAGGCCTGGTCTTGGGAAATATATTCCACTTTTTTGACTTCGCTTAATCCTTCCAGGGATTTTTTGAGATTTAAAATTTCGTCTTCGGCGACATTGCTTTTGAAATAAACGCTGATATCAATTTTATTCTGGACGGAAGTGATGGCGGTTTTGGCGACGACATTAAAAATTATCAAACCTTGTAAAACAAAAAGAGCCAAAAACATAACCGCAATAGTGGCCGTGCTTAGCCATCCGTTTCTTAAAAAATTTTTAAATCCGTATTTAATTATCCGCGAAAGAGTAAGAAACATTTATTTTATTTTTTAGTTAGTAAGGATGAAGCGACCGTGTTCTTCGTCCCTGATAATTTTCCCTTTGTCCAAAGTGATAACCCGGTGACCCAAGGTGTTTATAATTTCTTTGTTATGAGTAGCCAGAATAACGATACTGCCCATTTCGTTGATTTTCATCAGAAGTTTGATTATTTCCCAGGTATTAAACGGATCAAGGTTTCCCGTCGGTTCATCGGCGACAAGCACCTCGGGCTGGTTGATCATAGCCCGGGCGATAGCCACCCGCTGTTTTTCGCCGCCTGACAATTCATATGGAAAACTCTGTAATTTTTCTTTTAATCCCACCAGTTCAAGAATCTCGGGAACAAACTTATTTATTTCTTTTTGAGGCCTGCCTTCCACTTCCAGGGCAAAAGCGATGTTTTCAAAAACCGTTTTTCCGGTCAAAAGCCGGAAATCCTGGAAAATGGTTCCGATTTGCCGGCGATATTGCGGAAGCTGGGAATATTTTAATTTATTGACTTCCTGGGAATCAAAAAAGATTCTTCCCCCGCTTGGTTTTTCTTCACCGACAACAAGTTTGACGATGGTTGATTTGCCGGCTCCGGAGCGGCCGACAATAGAGACGAATTCTTTGGGATTTATTTTGAAGCTGATATTTTCCAGAGCCGTTGAATTTTTGCTATAGGTTTTAGTTACGTTTTGGAAAGTTATCATAACAATAATATTATCCTTTTTGGATGAATTTATCAAGATTTCCTTCTAAAACTTCATTGGCATTACTGACTTTGACGCCTGTCCGGTGGTCTTTAACCATCTGATAAGGGTGAAGGACATAGGAACGGATTTGATGGCCCCAATCGGGAGTCACTTTGATTCGCAGATTACTCAACTCTTTTTCCTGTCGTTCGGTCATTAATTTGAAAATTTTGGATTTAAGCAATTTCATGGCTTTTTCCCGATTTTGGCCCTGAGAGCGTTCAATTTGTGAAGCGGCGGACAAACCGGTCGGCAAATGAATCAATTTTACCGCCGTTTCCCGTTTATTGACGTTCTGGCCGCCCGGGCCGCTGGAACGACAGAGTTCTATTTTTAAATCTTCTTCTGGAATATTCAAATTTTTTGCTTCCAGCTCCGGCAGTTCCGGCAGAACTTCAATCAAAGCGAAAGAAGTATGGCGAAGTTTTTTGGCGTCAAAAGGAGAAATTCTGATTAAGCGGTGAACTCCGGATTCATTTTTAAGCAGGCCGTAAACATTCTCCCCTATTATTTCCAGGGCGTTGTTGCTAATCAGGTGGAATTTCCAATTATTCCGCTGGGCGAATTTCTGATACATTCTCAAAAGCATTTCCACCCAGTCCTTGGCGTCTTCTCCTCCGACACCGGCATAAATAGAAATGGTTGTTGAATTTTGGTTAATCATATATGCTTATTATACTCTCATTTTTAGATTTAAAATAATGAATAAATTTTTAAATAACAGAAAAAAAAATATTATTTTGAGTTTTAAGACCGCATGGAAAGGCATTTGGACAGTTTTGGTTTACGAGCCGGCTTTTAAGTATATGCTCGCGGTTGCCTTGATAGTTATCGGGGCGATGCTTTATTTTCCAACCAGCCGGGACGAAAAGGCCACGCTTTTGGTTATGATTTTTTCGGTTTTAATTCTGGAATTAATTAACTCCGTGATGGAGCGATTTTTAGATTTTCTTCAGCCGGCGGATGATCAGCGCGTCCGAATTATCAAAGATCTTTTGGCGGCCATCGTCCTTGTAGTTTCTTTAGCGGCGATTGTTATCGGCATTCTTGTTTTCTGGCCTCATATCACAGCTATTCTTTAACTTTGAGCCACCTCCGAGATTCGAACTCGGGACCTTCACTTTACGGAAGTGCTGCTCTACCAGCTGAGCTAAGGTGGCGTTTATTGAGCGGGTGATGGGAATTGGACCCACGATTCAACCTTGGGAAGGTCGCGTATTGCCACTATACTACACCCGCGCTTATATATTTATCGCGCTAGAACCCCGCCTTGCCAATAAAATCCTGGCGCTAAAATTATCGGGTGGCAGGATTTTTTAATTTCCCTGAGATCAATCCCCTGCTCTTTCAAGATTTCTCTTTTTGCTTCAGGCGTTAAAACCAGATCCCTGAAGTCGTTCAATGATAAATTATAAAGAATTTGGCTGGCATTGGCAATTTCGCCGTTAAGAGATAAATTCGCCAATTTCTCATTGACTGATTTTTTCAATTTTTCAGCGCCTAATTTTTTTGTCAGGGTATCCTCAATAATTTTATCCTCAATCATTTTATCCAGAGCCGCCCGTTTGATTTCCTTTTTTAATTCCTCGCCAATTATTGGCGTGCCGGCGGCATAAACGGAAAGAGTTTTTTGATAATAAACCAAAGAAGCGGCCGTAATTTTATCCAATTGCTTTTCGGTAATAAGCCAATTTGAGGTAAAAGCGACCGGATAGAGATTTAATTTCAGAAGAACAAAAAATGCCAGAATCAACAATCCGATTGAACTGATAATTATTTTAATGATTTTCATTTTGGGAAGGAATAATAATCATCATTTTTTCTCCGGGTTGGCGATAATTGAACAACGATTTTGATTCTTTCAGCAGATTCTCCGGATGGCTGTAGTATTCAATATTATCTTTAAAGGTTTGATTCTCTTTTTCAACAGCCGTGGCATTAGTTTGCAGGTTTTTGGTTTTGGTTTCCAGGCCGCGGCTTTGTTTTCTTAGATTAAAAAGACCCCATCCCAAAAAACCGATTACAATAATCAACGCGGATATTTTTAGAAAACGCAGTATGTTTTTGATCATTATACGCTTAATAAAGTGAGATTTATAATCAGACGAGACGGCGGATTATCGTTCTGGTATTCATAAATATAATTTTTACTTTCTTGCCATTTATATCCCGGCGGCGTTTCAATACTCACCTTTAATTTTCCATCCACGCCGGATTGTTTGTCAAAAATAAATTGGTAGGTTTTGCCAGGTTTGACGGATGAATAAACATTAGCTAATGTTTCATATTCTAATTCCAGGGTTTTAGTTGCGCCAGCTGGCACGTTAAACCAGCTTGACCAGGTCGTTTTTCCGGCTTCTTCGCCCGACCAGACATTAGAATCTTCCGAAAATTGCTGGTTTTTTTCAATTGCTTGGACCACAAAATCGTTTTGATAATTTTGTTTTTTGTAGTCTATCGGCGGATTGACGACTTTTTGACTGTTCCCTTTGATTTCTATAAGACGCGATCCGGGCGAGGCAAAGATTTTAAGGAAATTTTTGTTAGTAGCCCGCCACCAAGACGCTTTTTCGGTATTGCCGTAATGGGTTCTTTTTATTTTTAGCTGACTGACGGCTTTGCCGTCGCTGTCCAAACTTATTTGAAGATCAGTTTCTTGTTTTATGAAAAAATCACTTTTTCCCCCGGCGATATTGGCGTTGACGACCGCCAGATAACTGCCGTAAAAATTGTCCGGCAGTTTATAAACTTCACCGGCGAAATTATTTTGAGAAAAGAAATTTTGGAGCCGCCGGTCTTCGGCAAAAAGCATAATATCTTTATTGGCTAAATGAAATTTGAGTTTTTCCGTCAATTCTTTTTTTTGAATTTCGTCAAAATTATTTATTTTTTCAAGCAGCGCCGGCGCCAAAACCTGGAGAATACGTTTCGGTTGTCCCTTAGCCTTATCCGGCCCGGCTTCAACTTCTCTTTGGATTTCTGCCATAAAATTGTCTTTATTTATTTCCGGATAATCGGCAAGTTTCATCGGCCCGGTAATTCCCAGAATACTTTCCAGAATTCTGATATTTAAAGCGATAACTCCCGAAAATTTAATGTTTTTTTCCTGATAAATTTTTGAGGCCTCCAAAAAACTTATTACTTTTTGGGCGGACAAAGGAAAATCAAAAAACCAGTTGGCGTCGCGGGCCCCCCAGGAAGTGGTGATGGCTTGAAGCGGCATTGGCGGAACCACTTTTAATTCCAATTGACCGTCAGGGTCATAAATATCCCGAACATCAATATTGGCCAGCCAGCCGGAACTGATTGTCAGATCGGCATAGCTTCCCAAAAATCCTCCCGCCGGTCTGATTTCGGCCGGGTTTTGGAAAAAAATCAGCCAATGAACATCGTTTACTGACTGCAGGATATTGAGTAAGCCGGCTAAAACATCTTCTGTTTGATAAAGTTTGGCGCCATAATTGATATATTCATCAGTAGCTATTTTATTAATTTGACTAAAATCAAATAAATTCCCTTGTAAAAAATTCATTTTATCGCCGACAGAAGCTATTTGATTGCGGATTAAATTGGTGTCCTGTTGGATGTTATCAATTTCTTTTTGAAGGTTTTTGATTATTCCGACCAATTCTTTGCCGTCGCCGTTTAAGAAAAGATTTAACCCATTTGTTTTAAGAGTCTCCAGATTCCGGGAAATAGCCAGCGCCGATTGGTTCAAACTCAGGGATTTTTCAAAAAATCCGCCAAGATTTAAAATTTTTGTTAAAAGAAAATTTTGAAATAAATTTTTGACGGCAATTAGCTCGGAATTATTTTCGTCAAAAAGAGCTATCGCTTTTTGCGGGTCAAAATTATTTAATGAACTAACGGCTTCCTGGAAGTTGTCAATAATTGAATGAATTTTCGCCGAAATAACCGGCTTAGAAGCGTTGAATTTGGCGAAAAATAAGGAGCCGCCGATAAGCAGGGTCAAAACAATAATGCCCAAAAAAGTCAAAATTATTTTTTGAAAAGGAATTTTATTCCGCCGGCGCAACAAAATTTTGCGGGGTCTTTCCCCGGCGATTTTCTTTAAAGGAAAGATTTGTCGGCAAAAATTCACCGGCTTGCAGGCGATTTTTTTGCCCGGATGCTTAATATCGGCAAGAACCGGAGAGATATTTTTTTTGGGAACTCTCGCCATTGATTCTCATTATAAAAGCTAATGCCCAAAAACACTAATAACCTAATTTAGAAAATACCTCTATGGTTTCCCGCGCGGTTTTATCCCAATTGAATTTTTTGATGTTAAGAAATCCAGCTTCTCGGAGATTTTTTCTGAAATGTTCGTTGGCTAAAATTTTTTCTATGGCGGTTGCCAAATCATCAATACGCCAGGGGTCAACCATTAAAGCGGAATCCCCCATTACTTCGGGCAAGGAAGAGCGATTGCTGGTTATTACCGGCAAACCGCAGGCCTGGGCCTCCAATGGAGGGAAACCAAAGCCCTCAAAAAAAGACGGATAAACAAAAACCTCAGCCAAATTATAAAGACAAAGAGCTTCTGCGGGTGTAGCCGGTCCCCAGAATACAATTTCATCCTGAAATTTTGATTTTTTGGCTTCCTTAAAAATTTTATCGTAAAGCCAGCCATTGGAGCCGGCAATAACAAGTTTTAAATCTTTGAAATTTTTATCGGTTTTTAAAATGTTGAAAGCCCTGATAATCGCCGGAATATTTTTTCTCGGTTCAATCATTCCCAGATAAAACAAAAAAGGTTTTTCTAAATTATGGCTTTGTTCAAATTCTTTTAAACCTTTGTCTTCAGGGGAAAGTTTTTTATAAATTGGATTAATGCCCGAATAAATTTTAGTTATCCGTTCCGGCGAAATAAAAAGATTATCAATAAGGTCTTGGCGGGTAAATTCGGAAACGGCGATTAAATGGCCGGCGGTTTGGGCTTGGCGTTTGTAATTCTGGAGCCAATGCCAAAAATTATCGCGGTTGGAAAAAAAATTAGGATAGTGAATAAAAGAAAGGTCGTGAAAAGTGAATATTCTTTTTCGCGGGTTCGCCAAAGACAAAATGTTGAAATGAGGGCTGAAAAAGACATCAGCTTTTATTTTTTTGTCAATTTTCGGCAAATTGAAAATTTTATTGCTGAAACTCCAAAGGCGGTTCGGAATTGACGAATTAATGACTTTAATTTGGGGATTATTAACCCATTTTTCCGGAAGAGGGGCTTTTTGAAAACCGTTATAGAAAAGAATATATTCGTTTTTTTTATCGGCCGACAACAGATGGTTGACTAAAGATTTGGTATATTCGGTGATGCCGGAAAATTGCGGCCGGGTTAAAACACGAAGATCAATTAAAATTCTCATATTTTTTGTTTTCTTTAGTCATTATAAATTTACTATTGTAATTCCACGATCGCGGAATTACAATAGTAAATGATTTATTTTGTTTTCTTCATTTTTTATTTTATTGATTATTTCTTGAAATTTTGATTTAAAATTTTCTTTGGAAAATCGTTGGGCATTTTCAATGATTTCCGATTTGGAAAAATCAGTTTTTTCAAATAAATAAACTGCCTTTATCAAGGCTTCCGGCGTTTGCTCGTTAAATAATAAGCCGGTTCTCCCTTCTTTAATAATCTCTTTAACTCCTCCGGTGTTATAGCCTATTACCGGCAAGCCGCAGGCTTGGGCTTCGGCCGCCACCATCCCAAAGTCCTCAATCTGGGGGAATATTAAAGCTTTAGCTCCGCTATAAATTTTCCGGAGCTCGTCCAGGTTCTCAATATAAGAGCAAAATTCTATCAAAGGAGATTTAACCATTGATTTTAATTTTTGAAGTTCCGGACCTTCACCGACTATTTTTAAAGGAAGCCCTAGTTGATTAAAGGCCTCAATGCCGAGGTCAAAACGTTTGTAATGAAGCAGTCGGCCTACCATCAAAAAATAATCACCGGTTTTTTGAGAGGGTTCGGGATAGAATTTTTTCAAATCAATCGGCGGATAGATTACTTCGGCTTCCCGATTATAGAAATTCTTGATTTTTTGGGCGATAAAATAAGAATTGGCGATAAATACATCCACTCGGCGGCTGGCTTTTTTATCCCAGCTTCTTAAAGCGGCGCGTACTGGTTTAGCCAAAGTTTTTAATAAGGGTATATGGAATAAATCCAATCCTTGAAGATAATTTTCCTCCCAGGCATAGCGGAGCGGAGTATGGCAATAACAAATATGGAAGGCGTTTTTGGAATTAAAACCTTTGGCATAGCCGGCGCTGGAAGATATAACCAAATCATATTCAGGTTCAATCTTTAAATTGCTGCTGGCCAACGGCAGTAAAGGGATAAAAGCCCGATGATGATTCCTGACGATTCCAAAATCAAGGAAACTGGTTTTTTTGACGCGGTTTTTAAAATAACTCCGGGTTTTATTTTCGTCGTAGAAAAGAGTATAAATGGGCGCTTCGGGAAAAATTTCGGCTAAAACTTTCAGAACGTTTTCCGCTCCACCGCACTGGTTTAAATAATCATGCGCTAAAGCTATCTTCATACCGCTGTTGGGTCAAAAAATAAGATTAATATGGTTTTGATGATGATTTTAAAATCTAACCAGAGAGATTGGTTTTTAAGATAATAATTGTCCAATGTTAATTCTTTTAAAAAAGGCAAACTGGAAGCGCCATTAACCTGGGAAAGGCCGGTGACGCCGGCTTTGGCCAAAAAAAGGTGCTGGAATTCCGTCGGGTAAGCCGAAACTTCTCCGGGTTCATGGGGACGCGGGCCCACTAGAGAAAGCTCGCCCTTCAAAACATTGATTAATTGAGGAAATTCGTCAATCCGAAATTTACGGAACAGCTTCCCTACTTTTGTTATTCTGGGGTCTTTTTTTATTTTGAAAAATGAGCCGTCTTTTCGTTCGTTGAGACCCGCCAAATCCGGTTTAATTTTTTGGGCGTCTTTAATCATGGAACGGAATTTATAAACCTTAATTACTTTTCCCTGACTTACTCTGTCTAATTTGACGATAATCGGCCCCTTGCTTTCCAATTTAATCGCCAAAGCAATAAAGGGATAAAAAGGCGCAAGAATTATCAGCCCTAAAGAAGCGCCGATAATATCCATTGTTTTTTTATAAAATTTTGGCTGATTATTTTCCATGACCCTATGATTCGTCAAGAATTATCCGCTTTTTGAATTTTCCTTTTGCTTCCGCTTTTTCCGCCTTTATTTTTTCTATCTCTTTTTTATCAAATTTTTTATAGTCGGCAATCGCGTCCAGCACTTCCAAGATATCGGCAAATTCTTCAACACTTTCATTTTTATTGAATTCCTCAATTTCCTCAATCAGTTTTTCTTTCAGTTTTTGCCAATATTCCGTTTCATCCGCGATATGCGTAATCGGCGTTTCGCCTTTTTTGCGAATGTATTCGGGTATTTTATCTCTTACTAATTTGTTATATTTCATATTATTTTCCGTGGCAATGGCGGATTAATATTTATTTCTCGCGGCAAAAGCGAAAATATCAAAATAACGCGTCAAATCCTGAAGTGAGCTTTTGTAAAGCTTCCCGCCGTAAACGGCGTCGCAAAAAACTTCTCGGGCCCTGGCAATTTCCCAACAGCGACCTTTCCAGCGAGGGTCGTCCAGCGTCAAATCAAAAAGCTCCAAAGCTCGCTCCACTGCTCCCCAAAATAATTTTTCGTTTTTGCCTTCTTGGCGCGAAACCCTTAGAATTTCACTGCCGATATTGCCCAGTTGCTCTACCAGCGAAAGTTTTTGCCATTGACCCGTTGCCAATTCTTTATGTTGAAAAGCCATTCTTGAAAATATTTTAAAATATTTAAAACCATTACCCTAAGTCCAATTGATTGTACTTAGGTTTAAACGGTAATTAATTTTTTGACGATATCTCTGATTTTTTCTCTTATTTCCGGATTTTCCACATCGCGGGAACGATTGCCAAAATGCGGCTTAAGATTAACCATTGAATCAAACTCAATCCATTTGTTTTCTGATTTTTGGGGATAAATGTTTATTCCCCAGGTATTTTCTCGTTTTGAATCTTCTTGTTCTGTCAGTAAAACTTCCTCATCGGCGTGAAGTTCTCCGCCAACAGCCATAATTCCTTGCCCAATGTCTACAACCGCTTTAACAATATCGCCGAATCCTTCACTTGCTATTTCCAAAAGCTCCGATTTTTTAATTGTAGTTTTTACTATTCTAATAACCATAATCAAATTTTACCATTTTTTTATTTCCCATGACACTTCTTGCATTTGCCAACGGCTCAACGCGTTGAGCCGTTGGCTTTATTTCCCATGGCAATGCTTGTATTTTATCGGAGTTCCGTCTGGCTTTTTCGCCCCGCACCAACAGGGGTCGTTGCGGCCGATTTTTTTATGAGTGTCGTCAGGCGGAGGAGTCGGCGCAGACATAGCGACTGCCGCGGGATTGGCTAAAATTTGGGAAGTAATTTCTGCGACCATCCCCTGAAAATTAGCTTGGAAACTTTTGAATAAACGATAACTTTCCTGGCGGTATTCAACTATCGGCTCGTGCTGGCCGTAAGCCCTTAAACTGACTGATTCTCTCAATGATTCCAGATTTTCCAGATTTTCCATCCAAAGCAAATCCATAATTCTTAACATCTGTTGGCCGAGAAAAGTTTTCAATTCGGGATTTAATTTGGTTTTTTCTTCATCGCTCAAATCTTTGTTGGTAGTTTCTTTAAATAAAGATTCAAAATCGCCTTTTTCAATGGCGTTTAAAATTTTCTGACGCCGGCCGTAAATAAAACTTCGCTGTTTGTTTAAAATATCGTCAAAATCAAGAAGATGACGGCGAATGTCAAAATTAAATCCTTCAATTTTTGCCTGCGCCTGATTGACGGCGTTGGAAACCAAACCCGATTCAATAGGCATATCTTCCGGCAATTTAAAAGCTTGCATAATATTTTTTATTTTGTCGCCGCCGAAAATTTTCAATAAATCGTCTTCCAGCGATAAGAAAAATCGGGAAGCGCCCGGATCTCCTTGGCGGCCGGCGCGTCCTCGCAACTGATTGTCAATGCGGCGCGCTTCGTGTCTTTCCGTGCCGATTATGCAAAGTCCGCCCAAATTTCTGACTTTTTCCGCTTCTTCCGGGTTGACGGGATTGCCTCCGAGCACGATATCCACTCCTCGACCGGCGCGGTTTGTCGCCACGGTTACCGCTTTCAATTTTCCGGCTTGAGCGATAATAGCGCCTTCCCGTTCGTTATTTTTAGCGTTCAAAACCTCATGAGGAATGCCGCTCTGGAACAATAAACCCGAAAGTATTTCATTTTGGTCAGTGGAAGGCGTTCCCACTAAAATCGGCCGGCCCTGGTCATGATATTTTTTTATTTCTTCAATCGCCGCCTGGTATTTCGCTTCCCTGGTTTTATAAATGGCATCGGGAAAATCTTTGCGCGTCAGGGGTTTATTTGACGGGATGCTGACTACCTCCAAGTTATAAACTTTATGAAATTCTTCGGCTGAAGTTTGAGCGGTGCCGGTCATTCCGGAAATTTTTTTGTACAAACGGAAATAATTCTGAATGGTAATTTGGGCCAGGGTTCGGGATTCCAATTGGACATTCACGCTTTTATCAAAGAGCCATTCTTTGGCTTCGATTGCCTGATGAAGTCCGACGGAATAACGGCGGCCGTGCATTAAGTGCCCTGTGAACTCGTCAATAATTATTACTTCGCCGTTTTTCACAAGGTAATGTTTGTCGCAGCGAAAAAGAGCTTTGGCTTTCAAAGACACTTCAAGATAATGAACCAGTTGGAAGTTTTCCGGACCGTAAAGATTTTTCAGCTGGAGATTTTTTTCCACTTTATTAATTCCTTCCTGGGTGATATTTACGGCTTTCTGTTTTTCTTCAACCAGATAATCTTCTTCCGGTTTAAGGTCGTCAACGATGCGGGCGAAAATTTTGTAGTATTCGCTTGACTGGGCATCAGGCGAAGCGATAATCAGTGGTGTTCGGGCTTCATCAATTAAAATGCTGTCAACCTCGTCAATAATGGCGTAATTAAGCGGCCTTTGGGATTGGTCAATTAATCTTAAACTTAAATTATCTCTTAAATAATCAAACCCAAATTCGTGGTTGGTGCCGTAAATAATATCAGCCGCATAGGCCTCTTTCCGTGAAATCGGCCGCAGAAATTCCTGGACTATTTTGAAGCCGCCCAAGACATCGCGTTCTTTGTCTAAATTATTTTCATTATTTTTTATTTCGGGCGCTTTGTCATTTTCAACAGTAAAATTGGAATCGTATAAATAAGCCGCATCATGTGTTATGCAAGCGACCGAAAGGCCAAGCGCCTGGTATACCTGCCCCATCCAAATGGCATCCCGGCGCGCCAAATAATCGTTCACTGTGATAACATGAACGCCTTTGCCGCTTAAAGCGTTTAGATAAGCCGGCAGAGTGGCGGCGAGAGTTTTGCCTTCGCCGGTTAACATTTCGGCGATTTTTCCTTCGTGTAAAACCAAGCCGCCTATAAGTTGAACATCAAAATGGCGCTGATTTAAGGTTCTTTTGGCGGCTTCTCTTATTAAAGCGAAACTTTGGCAAATAAAATTAAAATCATTCAGGTTTTCCTCGTTTTCCTGAATTATTTTTTTTAGGTAGTTGCTTTTCTCTTTTAATTCCTGGCCGCTTAATTTTTCCAGTTCCGGTTCCAGGCTGTTAATTTCGGCAACAAAATTTTTATATTTGCCCTTTCCGCCTAAGAACTTCTCTATAAGCTTTTTTATCATTTTTAATGTTTAATTTTTGATTATGTTTTTTTATTTCCTGCTGTAATTCGTCTCTGACTTTGTTGATAGCCAATCTGATGTCTTCCTTTTCGGCGACGCTTCTTAAGATTTTTTTAGGCAGGTCAAGGTTGACCTCGGCTTTAAATACATTGCCGCTATGATGGTGCCGCGTAGTTCGGGCGACTTCCACGCGGGCCTGGATTTCTGATTCAATTTCATAATTTTTAAGAAATTTCGAAAGCGAGCCGATTTTATCTTCTATGTATTGGTTAAGGGCCGGCGTTAAATCCAAATTAATGGCTTTAATGTTTATTTTCATGCCTTAATTATACAAATTTCTAATCCGTTGAGCAAGGCGGAATAAAAATCGCTCCGATAATTATCGGAGCGATTTTATGAAGAGACAACCTCACCATCTCTTCTTTTTTCTATAAGGTTTATTCTATCATATCGGGAAATAAAGTAAACCCCGTCAGAAGTCCGATAAATACTTATTAAGCAAGCATTATCTATAATTATTAAAAGCTTATGTTTGATTTATCTGTTATAACAGATAAAAATTAGAAATTTTTTTCTGTTCAGGATTTCTAACGGGGTAAATGGGGATAACTATGTGACGGGTACGGGCTTCCGCCCACCGAAGCGGGGCTACGGCACCGCGAAGGCGGGCAGGGTCCCCCGATAGACATCGGAGATAAAATAAACCTTTGCGACGGGTACATTGGGCTTAGTCTATGTTGCCGGAGCGATATACTTAAGTATATCGCTGTTGGAAGAAATGTAAAATGGAAATAAATGAAAATATTGTAAATATAGGAAATAAAAATATAGGAAATATCGGGTTTGTTCCGATACTAATACTCTAATCTAATGCTTTAAATCCGATATTCTAATCAAGAGGATAATCTTATACTGATATACTTAAGTATATCAGTATAAGATCTCGGACAAAGCGAGGCCGAGGGCAAGTTTGGTTCGCTTAGCCCAAATAAATTATTTCCTCTTCTAATTTAACCCCGAATTTTTTCTTGACTTGTTTTTTAGCTAAATCAATTAACGAAGAAACGTCTTTTTCTCTGGCTTTATTAAAATTAATAATAATGTTGGCTTGTTGTTCGGAAATTTTCGCTCCACCGCTACTTTTTCCTTTTAGCCCGCAGTTTTCAATAAGATAGCCCGCCGGCACCATGCCGCCTTTGATTTTATTTTTGGGAATAATTTTTTGGATGTCTTTGTTTAAAGATTTGAATTTAAGATTTTTGAAAACACTTCCGGCCGAGTAATATTCAGGGATTCTTTCTTTTCTTCTTTTTAAATATCCTCTAATCGTTTCCAAATTATTTTTTGATTTGTTTTGTTTCAACTGCAATTCCACCGAAAGAATGATATTTTTATTTTTTTTAAAAATACTGTCCCGATAGCCGAAGCGGCATTGCTTGCCGGAATATTTTTTAATTTTAAAATTTTTCGGATTTAAGGCGGTGACGCTTTTTACGGAGTTGGAAATAGAAGCGCCGAAGGCCCCGCTGTTGCCGTGAATAGCGCCGCCGATTGTGCCGGGAATGCCAATCGCCCATTCCAAGCCGGTTAAGCCGTTTTTAATTGACGCGGCTACTAATTTATTTAAATTAACTCCCGCTTCACTGATGATTCTGTTTTTTTTAATTTCAATTTTTGAAGTTTGAATTTTTATAACTAACCCCTTGATGCCCTTATCACTGACTAATATTTTAGTTCCTCCAGCAAAAATGAAAATTGGTATTTTATTTTGTTTTGCTTCTTTAACGGCTTCAATAAGATTCTTTATTTTTCTAACTTTAAAAAAATAATCGGCCGGTCCGCCGATTTTGAAACTGGTGTATTTTTTTAAAGGAATATTTTTCTGAAACATAGAAAAAGGCAGATAGTGGTGACCTCCGTTTTTTGTTTTATTAAGTGAGTGCTCAGCTACCTGCCTTTTTTATTATAGCAAAATCTATTTTGATTTTCATTAATATATAATATGTTATAATTTTATTATGAAACTATTTAACTTCTTCCAATCTTTGTCCATCGGGTCGCAGAGAGAGAGAGAGAGAGAGAGAGAGAGAGAGAGAGAGAGAGAGAGAGAGAGAGAGCAAAAGCGGAGTCAGTAAACAAGTCCGCCGCTTAGCGGTCATCAATCTTCTCCTGATTCTTACGGTCGCCTTTTTAATCAAGGTAGTTTTTGATTTGAACAACAGTTTGGCCAACCCGCCTCGTCAGAGCGGGGTTTTTATTTCCCCTTCCCAGGCCAGCCAAGGTCGTCCAATAAATATTAATCAATAAACATGGATCACCCCAACAACAAAGGTTTCACTCTGATTGAATTGTTAGTCTATACCGTGATCTTCTCCATCTCCGTCGGCGTCTTTTCCGGCGTCCTCATCACCTTCACCAGAGTTCAGACCCAAACCTCGGCTGATTCCGAGCTCACCCAGCAGTTGGCTTTTGTCCAATCCACTATTCAAAGGTTGGTCAGAGAAAGCGCCAACATTGAAAATCCGGCCGGAGTCGCTTCGTCCAGTTTGGTCTTGAGGATGGCTTCCTCCTCTTTAGACCCCACCATCATTTCCTCCGATGCTAACGGCATCTACCTCAAACAGGGAACCGGAGCCATCGCCCCTCTGACCAACAGCCAGGTCAAGGTTTCCCAGTTCCAGGCCACCAAGTATGAGAACCCCGACGCCCACGCCATTGTCCAGATCAACCTGGCTTTGACCTATAACAGCCAGAATCCCTATCAGCAGATAACGCGAGCTCTCAAAATAGCCATCGGCAGAGTGAGCGCTGCCACCTTTGACGATAGTTTGATTCCCAACGCCGACAATTCTTTTTCCCTGGGTGATGCCACTTACAAATGGAAAGATGTAAACATTTCTAATCTTCTTAACGTGGGACAATTGACTATCGACCCCGTGGCCGGAGCCCAGAACGGGTCTATCTACTACAACACCGCGAGTAATGCTTTCCGGGGTTATAAGAGTGGCTCCTGGGCTGATTTGGGCGTTGGTTGGGCCGCTTCCTCCACCAATATCTACAATACCAACGCCGGCAAGGTCGGCATCGGGACGGCGAACCCGGGTTTAAAATTAGACATTTTAGGAGATAACGGACTTCCGGCAACAACTGGCTCAACACAAACAGGAAGTTTTCGTATAGGGCAAGGATTAAATAACGGTGTTATGGATTTTGGATATTACGGAAGTGGACCTACTGGCTGGATACAATCTACCAACAGAGCAACTCTTGGCGCTTATCATAATTTATCGTTAAATCCAAACGGCGGCAACGTCGGCATCGGGACGGCGAGCCCAGGTTTCATGTTAGACGTTGCTGGATTGATAAACGCTTCTCAAGGATTGCAGACAACAGATAGCTACAACAAGTTATTGCTTCATATGGAGAGTTCAGGAACTTCCTTCAGTGATTCGGCCACCGGCAAAGCCGTTACCGCTGTCGGCTCTGCCACCCAAACCACGGCTCAATACAAGCTTGGTTCCAAGAGCGGCTTATTCAACGGAACCACGGATTATCTTACTGTTCCAGATTCCGCAGATTGGGCTTTTGGAACGGGGAATTTTACTATTGATACTTGGGTGAGATTTACTGGAACACTAAATGATTATGCCCCTATTTGGAGTCAGTATAATGATGGAGCTAATCTTATAGTTATAGATGGAAATACGAGTCCAGATTTGGGTAAATTTAGGTTTTTGGTTGTAGAAGGAGGCGTTGTTAAAATAAATGTTATTTCCGATACAGCCATAGTTGCAGATACTTGGTATCACATTGCTGTTGTTCGTAACGGAGATAATCTTAAAATGTATTACAATGGCATACAGGTAGCAACTGGAGATTTTTCAGCTTCGTATTCTATACCTGATTTTACAGGTAACTGGACCATAGGATGGCGTGGCTCAATTAGATATTTTAACGGCTATCTCGACGAACTCCGCATCTCCAAAGGCATCGCCCGCTGGACTTCCAATTTCACTCCGCCCGCCGCGCCTTACGGCGTGATAACTGCCAGTGATTTGAATGTTGGCAATGTGAATGCAAGTGGAAATATTAATTGGAACGCCTCTAATATGAACCCCACCAATCTCCTCTCTAACGGCAACTTTGAGAACTGGTCAGCAGGAACAAGTGCGGCCCCTGATGGGTGGGTATTTGGTGGAGATGCTGTATCTAGAGAATCAACAACTGTTAAATTAGGAACATACTCTGCGAAAATGACTGGTGCAAACTTTAATGGGTTGTATCAGCTTATGGGGATAGCGGCTTATAGAGGTAAAACAGTAACGATGGGTTGTTGGGCTTGGAGTAATGTAGCCGATAGATTAAGAGTTGTCGCTTACGAATTTGGGTCAGGTATTGCAGACTATTCACCCTACCATACAGGAGATTCAACTTGGCAAAGGTTAACTGTTACGCATCTGGTGTCTAATAATGGAGGTTCAACTAATTTTGGTCCTTATATCTTTTTTGGTGCTGGAACGACTGTAACTGCTTACCTTGACGGATGTATGGTAGTAGAAGGCTCAACGCCGTTTGCGTTTAGCCCGAAACCGGCGGAAGAAGGTGTGTGGGCGGATTACTTTGCTATTTCTACGAAGGTAGGTTGGGTTACTCCAGTCGGATATATTTGGACTAAGAAAATTGGAAAAACAGTGTTTGTTCAATATAAATTAACTGGAGTAAGCAATAGTACAGTCACATCCTTCACAGTTCCTTACACAATTTCAATGCCATCCAATTCAATGGCATTTGGGCGGACTTATGATACTGCTTCTCGTATTGCAATAATAGATATAACTAATGGAGGGGGAGCGATTATACTTCTCAATAAAGATATGGATGGTAGTTCTTTTGCTGCTACTGGAGATAAATATTCTTATGGCCAATTTTTTTATGAAGCGGCAAATTAAGGAGCAAACGAATGTCTGATTACCGACTATCGAGGTTTAACCTCGATAGTACTTCATACTAGATTAATTCTTACAGTATTATCCCTCCGATATTAAAGCAAAGTTTTGGGGATTTTATCCGCCCATTTTAATCTTTGCTCGCGGCTATATCAAGTAAGAGAAATTAGAATCTATAGGTAGCCCAAAACTCATCGCCGTCTCATCCACGAATCTGCCCTCAAAGCCTTTTAGCGCGGACAGCCTACCGCCTATAATTTAATCCTGCTTTTTGTTCCCCTCTCCCATTCCCTTTGATTTCCTTAGTTCTTCCCCGATTTCCTCAAAAAATCCCTCATAGAATTTCTTGTCTTCTATGGTTATTTCCCCTTCCTTTAGTCTCTCCGCACTTTCACCGCCGCCACCGGGTAATAAGTTCCCTCACTGATATACTTAAGTATATCAGTGAGGGAACGCAGGTCTATCCTTTCGCGCCTGTTGCGAGGGTTTATCTTACGGGGTGAAAATTGGGGTTGACTTTCTATGAAATTTACGCTATACTTAATTTTAAGTGAGTGATTGTTTTTCTGTGTTGGATCAATATTATCCAATCTAAGAAAAACCATTCTGTTTCCCCTCCGACGCAAGTCGGAGGGGTTTTGTTTGTTCTCGCTTGCCCCCGTTAGAAACCTCTGAAGAAAAAATTACTTGAGTAATTTTTTCTTATACCATTGTCTTTATCTGATTTATTTGTCAAATTAGTGTTTTACACAAAAAATAGGGAATTCTAAGTCAGTTTCTAACGGGGTTGACAACCTTTCTTGCCCGCCTATAATTAAATTAGATAAAAATGAGTCAGAAAATAGCAAAAATCAATCTTTGGAATCTTCACGCTGGCTGCTATATGCGCGGCTTGGTTTTTGGCGGCGTCATTACCCCGACCAAAGGCCTACATCGGAGATTCAACAGGATAAACCAAAAATAAAAAACAAAAATAAAAAACCTGATGAACCTCCGAAACCAAGGAGGTTTTTTAATATAAACTATATATGTCAGAAAAAATTTATTTAACTAAAAAAGGACTGGAAAGGATAAAAAAAGAATACCAGGATTTAAAGAATTTAAAGATAATCCGGCTGGCCAAAGCCGAGGAAAATTTTGATTTGTCGGAATCTAAAATAGCGGAACTGGAATACGTTTTTAAAAACGCCGAACTTATCAAAATTCCTTCTAAAGAAAAACAAGATACCGTCAATTTAGGGGCCACTGTTACCCTGGAAAATTCCGATGGTAAAATTAAAGAATATGAAATCGTGGGAACACTGGAAGCCAGTCCCAGCGAAGGAAGAATATCTTCGGAGTCGCCGGTAGGCAAAGCGCTCCTGAATCACAAAGTTTCCGATGAAATAGAAATCAATTCCCCGATAAAAATAATTTATAAGATTAAAAAGATTAGATATTAATTAATCTAAGGTTGTTGAGGAAAAAATAATAAACAAACCAAACTTGCCTTCGAAAACCAGAATAATTTTGCTCCAGCGGCAAAATTTTCTTTGCCCTCGCCCCGACGGCTCGCCTTCGGCGAGACCCAGCCCGTCGGGGTTGCGGGATATTTTCTCAGACAAGTTTGGTTTGCTCCTGAATTTCTTTTCAGGAAAGTTTTGTAAGGAAGATTTTTTTCACAAAACCTTTTTTTAGCCAGCCTGTTGAAGTGAAGTTATAAATTACTGAGCGAGGACGAAAGAAGTAGAAAAATATTCGCTGTCTGAATCCCAATCTTATGAGGTTAAACCTCGTAAGATTGGGTGAGTTCGATATTTTTCGTTACCTTCTGAGGACGAGCGAAGATAATTTATCTGAACGGAAATTTGCTGGCGGAAAAGGTTTTGTGAAAAATCACATTAATTAAAAGTATGGTTTTCGAAGGCAAGTTTGGTTTGCTCCTGGACAAAATTATTCTGACTCTGGCTGGCAGATTTTTTTGATAATGGCGTCAAGTTCTTCCGGTGAGAAAAATTTAATGACGATTTTGCCTTTATTTTGATTTTTACTGATATTGACTTTAGTGCCGAGCGCTTCTTCCAGCCGGTTTTCCATATATTTACTTTCCGGGTCTTCGGTACGGCCGGTTGTTTCTTCGGGATTTATTTTTTCCCGTAAATCTCTGACACTGAGGCCGCCGTTTATTAATTCCTGAAAAAGCGCTTGTTGTTGGTTTAAATCACTGACGGTTAAAAGCATCCTGGCCTGGCTTTCGTTTATTTTCTTTTGGGCCAGGGCATCCTGGATATTTGAGGGCAAGCTTAATAACCGCAAAGTATTGGCTACCGCTTCCCGGCTTTTTCCCACTCTTTGGGCGATTTCTCTCTGGGTTAAGCGGAATTCGTCCTGGAGTTTGGCAAAAGCGCGGGCTGATTCTATCGGATTGAGGTCAACACGCTGGATATTTTCAATGATCGCCATTTCCAGGTTATTGGTTTCAAGGTCAATTTTTTTAATAATTGCCGGCACCCGTTCCAGGCCGAGCATTTTGGCGGCCATAAACCTTCTTTCACCGGCTATCAATTGGTAGCTTACCTTGGTGCCGTTTTCGGTTTCTTCTTCAATTTTGGAAACGAGAAGCGGCTGGAGAATGCCGAATTCCTGAATGGAGGCGGCTAATTCTTTCAATGATTCTTCGTCAAAATGGCGCCTTGGCTGATGAGGATTGGGTTTGATTTCATCAACTTCAATCAAAAATATGGCTTCCTGATGTTTTCTGGGGAGTTCCTGAAAATCTTTTTTCGGCGCAGGTTCTTGGATGTTTAATTTCAAATTTTCTTCCGGCTTAGGTAAGACACCAGCTAAATCTTTTTTAAGTTCCGGACTATCGGATGAAAAAAAATCCGAAGCCGGCGCCGACGCCGAAGACGCATTTTTTTGTTCGGTTTCCGGCGTTTCTTTATTATCTTTCCGTGGTATTAAAGATTCTAAACCTCGTCCGAGCATATTATAAAAATTATGTTATTAGGTTACCAAAAACTTGATTAGCGAATTGACTATTTGCGCCTTTCTCTTGTTGGCTGATGATTTCTTTGGTTAAAAGCAGATAAGCCCGAGCCGCTTGGGTGTTAGGAGCGTAAAGAATAATGGGTTTGCCGAAACTTGGGGCTTCGGCCAAAGCGACTGCTCGGGGTATTTCAGAGTTAAAAACATGATAAGGAAAATGTCTTCTAACTTCTTTAACCACTTCCCGAGAAAGCCGTTCTTTTTTATTATACATCGTTAAAACCGCACCCGCCACGTTTAATTTATAGCCGAGATTTTCGCGAATAAGGTCAATAGTTTTTAAAAGCTGGCCTATCCCCTCCAAACTGTAATATTCGCATTGAATCGGCATCAAAACTTCATCGGCGGCTATCAACCCGTTAACAGTCAGAAGATTAAGCGAGGGCGGCAAGTCAATTAATATAAAATCGTATAAATGCCGGAGTTGATTGATAGTTTTTCTTAACTGATATTCCCGCTCGGGCAAAGAAATTAATTCCACCAAAGCGCCGGCTAAATCCTGGGAAGCCGGCAGAACTTCGTAGCCGAAAATGGCGGTTCTTCTGATCAAATGGCTGGGGATTAGACCGCTCATCAAAGCGGTGTAAACTGACTCTTGTGGCGGCGTTATCCCCAAACCGGAAGTGGCGTTGGCTTGGGGGTCAAAATCAACCAAAAGACAGCGCCGTCCCAAAGCGGCTAAATAAGCGCCCAAGTTCATCGCCGTGGTTGTTTTTCCGACTCCCCCTTTTTGATTACAGATTGCAATAACGCGGGCCATATTCTTCTTTACTATAGCTAAAAATTATGGCATTATCAATATACATTTCCGAATTGATTTTAGTTTTAGCCAAACCAAACTTGCCTTCGAAAACCAGAATAATTTTGCTCCAGCGGCAAAATTTTCTTTTCCCTCGGCGCTGAAATTCGCCTACGGCGAAACCAATCTTTCAGTGCCTGCGGGATATTTTCTCAGACAAGTTTGGTTTGGCTATGAATTTCGCGAGTTGGCTGTTAAAATTTATGCGTTATAATTAAAAAGGAGCCCGGGTGGCGGAATGGCAGACGCGATGGACTCAAAATCCATTGACCGTTTAGGTCGTGAGAGTTCGACTCTCTCCTCGGGCACAAGAAAAATAAAACCGCTTAATTGGCGGTTTTATTGTTTGAGGGAAGAATTTTTTTGACAATAAAATAACTGATAATAGCAATTAGAATTCCGCCTATAATATCCGAAGGCCAGTGAACGCCGGCGGCGATTCTTGCCAGGCCCATCAAAATAACGCTGGCGACAAAAAACCAGGTCCATTTTCGGCTTATCAAAAAAATAGTTAAAGCCAGAGCGAAATACAAAGTCATATGGCCGGAAGGGAAAGAGCCGCTGAAATCTTTGACTAGGGGCGTAAGATTGAGAGCCAAAAATGGCCTTAATCGGTGATAGAAAAATCGGATAATTTCCGTAATCAATCCCCGGCTGATAATAGCCGAAAGTAGAAAAACCGAAACGATATAAAGCTGATGGCGCCAATCTTTTATTTTCGCAAGCAACAGAAAAATCGCCAAAGCTAATAAAACATACTGGAGGTAGCCGGCCAAAAAAACAATCAGCCCATCAAAAAAATTAGACTTATTGGCTAAATTATGGAAAGCTTGAAAAATATAAAAATCGAAAGACATTTTTTATTCAATTACCGTAATTACGGTAATTACAGTAATTACTGTAATTATCTTGAAACAAACGGCAATAATCCTAAATACCGGGCTCTTTTTATCGCTTGCGCCAGTTTTCTCTGGTGTTTGGCGCAGATGCCGGAATATCGCGGGTCAATGATTTTGCTTTGGCCGGACACAAAACGCCGGAGTAATTCAATCTCTTTATAATCAACGTCTTTTAAATTTTGGGAACAAAAAAAACACTGTTTCTTATTCATAATTTTAAAATGGTAAATCTTCCGGTCTTATTTCGCCTTCGTCAATATTAATTTCCGGCAATTCTTCGCGAATTGGCGGATTTTGATTCACGACTTTTGGTGTTTCATTTTTAACAAATCCTTCCTGTTTTGCGGCGCTTCGCGGACCAAACTGGACTCTTTCTGCCACGATTTCCGTTTTGTATTGCTTAGTTCCATCTTTTCCGTCCCATGAGCTGGTTTGAATCCGGCCCTCAATCAACGCCAAGCTTCCTTTTGTTAAATATTGGTTCACGATTTCAGCTTGACGGCCGAAAACAACAACATTATGAAACTGCACATCTTCCTGCCGTTCGCCTTGCTGATTTTTCCAAATCCGATTAGTGGCTATCCCGAAAGAAGCAACTGCCGCGCCTGAAGGCAGAGCTCTAAGTTCCGGGTTCCTGGTTAAATTACCGATAAGAAATACTTTGTTTAAATTCATATTTTTATTTTAATATTTCTTCAATTTTCTTTTCCAACGCTTCATTGGTTAAGATTGATTCAATAGCCGGACTTCGTTTAGCGACAGGCGGAGTGAATTTCATTTCTCCGGATGTTTCGGAAAACGCGGGGTTTCTCCAGGCGAGTTTTTTTATGAAAGGCGGAGTGATTATCAAATAACGCAGAACTTCCGGGTTGAGCTTAAGATCTTCTTTCAACTCTTTAATAGCGGCCGGATCGCCTTCAAAATGGGAATAACTGAAATAAGCGTAACTTTCTTTTTTTATGAGATAAGCCAGCTGAATCTTTTCTAAAGGATTTTCAGCCAAAACAACAAATCCCCTGTTTTTCAAGGATTGAGAGATAATCGCCGCGTCTTCGGTTTTTATCACGAAACCAATCTCGTATTTTCTTTTTTCAATTTCTTCCATAAAGTACGCTGATTTATGCGGATATTTATTAGCGCTTATCCACTTTCATCATTAGAATATCAAACTTTTTCCCAAAGTCAAACTTATTTGTTGCCTTCTTCAATCTCTTTATTTTCTTCTTCGTCGCTGACGGCTTCCACGGGTATTCCCCGCCAGCCGATGCCAGCCGGAATCAAGCGGCCGATAATCACGTTTTCTTTAAGGCCGCGGAGTTTATCAACCTTGCCGCTGATGGCCGCCCCTACCAAGACGCGAGAAGTTTCCTGGAAAGAAGCCGCCGAGAGGAAACTTTCAGTGGTTAAGCTGACCTGGGTGATGCCCATCAAAATAAGCTGGGCTTTTGCCGGTTCGCCTTTGAGTTTTTTGGTTTGCCGGTTAACTTCCAAGAATTTTGATTTTTCAATGACATCGCCGATGACAAAATTAGTATCTCCTTCTTCTTTAATTGTTACCCGAGAAAACATTTGGCGGATGATTATTTCAATATGCTTGTCATTGATAATAGTTCCTTCGGGGACATAAATTTTTTGAATTTCGTTGACGATATAGCGCTCCACTTCTCGGCTATTTTGGGCGATTAAAAGCTCTTTTAAATTAATTGAACCTTCGCTGACTTGCTGGCCCTTAACGATTTTGTCATTGGTTTTTACCAAAAGGATGGTCGTCCGAGGAATCGTATATTCAAAATATTTGGCTTTTTTGCCTTTTGAAGCCGAACTTTTTATTTTTACGATTTTTATTGAATTATCTTCTTTAATGGATTCAACAACGCCATCAGTTTCGGCCAGGATGGCTTTCCCGCGAGGCGAACGGGCTTCAAAAACCTCTTCTACCCGCGGCAAACCGTGGGTGATATCAATCCCGGCCACGCCGCCGGAATGGAAGGTTCTCAAAGTAAGCTGAGTTCCGGGCTCGCCGATTGATTGAGCGGCGATAATCCCGACAGCTTCTCCCAGTTTTATCGGCTGGTTAGTTCCTAAATCCAAGCCGTAACAGCGCGAACAAATTCCGTAAAGAGTTTTACAGGTAATCGGCGAGCGGACCTTAGCTGATTCCACTTTTGATTTATCAATAAGCTCGGCGGCTTCGCGGCCGATAACTTCACCGGCTTTCACGATAATTTTGCTTTTAATTTTTATATTTTCCAAAGCCGTTCGCGAATAAAGCCGCTCGGCAAAATGATAACCGTATTCGTCCCCTTCTTTTCTGAAAATTTCAATTCCTTCTTCTGTTTGGCAATCCTCCTCCTGGATTATTACGTCCTGGGCTACATCAATCAAACGGCGGGTCAAATATCCGGCTTCTGCCGTTCTGAGCGCGGTGTCGGCCTGGCCTTTGCGGGCGCCGTGAATGGAAATAAAGTATTCTAAAATGTCCAATCCTTCTTTATAAGATGATTTAACGGGCAATTCAATGACTTCTCCACTCGGGTTGATAACCAATCCTTTCATGCCGGTCATCTGGGCCGTTTGCGCCCAGCCGCCGCGGGCTTTGGAATCTAAAATAATAAAGACAGGATTGTCGGGATGGAATGTTTTAGGAACAAGACTGGCGATTTCTTTATTGGTTTTATCCCAAATAATAATAACCTGATTTTTTCTTTCTTCGTTAGTTAATAATCCCTGGCGGAATTCGTCATTGACCGTGGCTACTTCTTTTTCCGCTTTTTCAATGATTTGAGGTTTTTGTTCCGGTATTTTCAAATCGTCCATTCCCCAGGTAATTCCGGAAATGGTGGCGTATTCAAAGCCGATATTTTTAATGTTGTCCAAATAAACGGCGGCTTGATTGATGCCCACTTTTTCTATAATCAAGGAACTGATTTTTGAGAGAGCGGTTTTATTGAGCAGTTCGTTGATAAAATCAAAATTTTTCGGAAGCTGATTATTGAAGATTAAACGGCCATAAGTTGTATCTATGAGTTTTTTGCTTCTTTTCGGAAGGGCGATTTTAATCGGCGCGTTAAGGTCAAGAAAACCGCGCTCATAAGCCAAAGTGGCTTCGGCAAAGCTTGAAAAGATTGAATTTTTTCCCTTCGCTTCCGGCTGGAGTTTGGTAAGGAAATAACAGCCCAAGACGATATCCTGAGTAGGACTGACGACCGGGTGGCCTGAAGCCGGTTTCAAGAGATTAACCGTAGAGAGTATGAGTTCTCTGGCTTCATATTGAGCTTCTTCGGAAAGCGGCAGATGGACGGCCATTTGGTCGCCGTCAAAGTCGGCATTAAAAGCCGCGCAAACCAGCGGCGGAATTTTAATAGCCAATCCTTCCACAAGAATCGGTTTAAAGGCCTGGATGCTCAAACGGTGGAGAGTCGGCGCCCGGTTAAGCAGTACTTTTTTGTCCGCGATGACTTCTTCTAAAATCGCCCAGACCTCGTCCGAACCCTGGTCAATAAATTTATTGGCGTTTTTAATATTATGAGCCAAACTGCGTTCAATAACTTTATGGATAATAAAAGGACGAAAAAGTTCCAAGGCCATTTTTTTAGGCAAACCGCATTCGCCAAGTTTTAATTCGGGGCCGACGACAATTACGGAGCGGCCGGAATAATCAACCCGTTTGCCCAAAAGATTTTGGCGGAAACGGCCCTGTTTGCCCCGGAGCATATCAGCCAGGGATTTTAATGGACGGCGCTGAGCGGAAAGTTGTTGGGCGCCGATGGAACTGGCGTTGTCTATTAAAGCGTCAACGGCTTCCTGCAACATTCGCTTTTCGTTAGTGACAATCACTTCCGGCGCTTTCAATTCAAGCAGTTTCTTCAAACGATTATTGCGATTAATAACTCTCCGATAAAGATCGTTAAGGTCGGAAGTGGCGAAACGACCGCCGTCTAAAGCGACCATCGGCCTTAAATCGGGAGGCAAAACCGGCAAGACATTCATAATCATCCATTCGGGTCTGATGCCGGATTTTATCATGGATTTTACCAAATTGAGCCGTTTTAAAATTCGTATTTGGCGATTGGCGTCTTTGGTCTCTTCTAGTTCTTTTTCCAGCTGATGAACCAGAGTTTTAAGGTCTAAGTTCTCTAAAATTTTCCGAATCGCCTCGGCGCCGGATTTAATTTCCAAGGTTTTTTCAAAACGTTCGCTTAAATCAAGATATTCGTTCTCGTTCAAAATTGTCCCTGGTTTGATATTTTCGGCAAGCAGTTCTTTCTTTTTAAATTCATAATCTTTGCTGTCTTTATTAATAGCCGTGACAATATAGGAGGCGTAATAAATGACTTTTTCCAGTTTCGGCAGGGGCGCGTCAAGAATCAAACTTAATCTTGAAGGGACGCTTTTCAGAAACCAAATATGAACAACCGGAGCGGCTAAATTAATGTGCCCCATCCGTTCGCGTCTGACTATTGAGCGAGTGACTTCAACGCCGCACTTGTCGCAGACCACGCCTTTGTAACGGATTTTTTTATATTTGCCGCAATAACATTCCCAGTCCTTGGTCGGTCCGAAAATTCTCTCGGAAAATAATCCGTCTTTTTCGGGTCGTTGGGTGCGGTAGTTGATGGTTTCGGCTTTAGTGACTTCTCCTGAAGACCAAGAAATAATTTTTTCCGGCGAGGCCAATTTTATGGAAATAGCCTGAATATCTTTAAGGTCTTTTTCCAACCTGTCTTTTTGGTCGTTGGATTTTATTATTTCCACGTCCAATCCCAAGCTTTTAATTTCACTTACCAAAACATTGAAGGAAGCCGGTAAACTGGGTTTTTTGATTTTTTCTCCTTTGATTATGGATTCAAAAGTTGAAGAACGGCCCATTACGTCATCGGATTTAATAGTAAGCATTTCCTGAAGCGTATGACTGGCGCCGTACCCTTCAAGGGCCCAGACTTCCATTTCTCCGAAACGCTGGCCGCCAAGACGCGCTTTGCCGCCCAAGGGCTGTTGAGTGATAAGAGAGTAGGGGCCGGTAGACCGCATGTGAATTTTATCTTTAACCAAGTGGTTAAGCTTCATTACATATATGTAGCCGACCGTTATCGGATTACGGAAAGCTTCACCGGTCCGGCCGTCAAAAATTTTTACTTTTCCGTCTTCCGGCAGACCGGCTTTCTTGAGTTCTTCTCTTATTTGGTCTTCAGAAGCGCCGGTGAAAATCGGAGTAACCGCCTGATATCCTAATTTTTTGGCGGCAAAACCCAAATGGGTTTCCAAAATTTGGCCGATATTCATCCGGGAAGCAACGCCCAAAGGATTAAGAATCACGTCAACCGGCGTTCCATCTTCAAGATAAGGCATGTCTTCAACCGGTCTGATTTGAGAAATGACGCCTTTATTTCCGTGGCGGCCCGTCAATTTATCGCCGACCTGGATATTGCTTAACTGGGCTACCTGGATTTGGATTCTTTTTATGACGCCCGGGTCAAGTTGGTCTCCTTTTTCACGGGAAGAAATTTTTATGCCAATAACCCGCCCTTGTTCTCCGTGAGGCATTACCAGAGAAGTGTCTTTAACATCGCGGGCTTCTTCGCCAAAAATAGCCCTCAATAAACGTTCTTCGGAGGTTAATTCAGATTCCCCTTTTGGAGAAATTTTTCCCACCAAAATATCATCCGGGTTAACTTCGGTTCCAATTCTAACAGTTCCCTCTTCATCAAGGTTTCTTAATTTATCTTCGGATACATTGGGAATATCAGGAGTAGTAATTTCCGGGCCAAGTTTGGTTTCGCGGACGTCACAGTAGTGATCTTCAATATGTATGGACGTGAAACGGTCATCATTCACTACTCTCTCCGAAAGAATAACCGCATCTTCAAAATTGGCTCCTTCCCACGGAGTGAAAGCCACTAAAAGATTCTGCCCTAATGCCAACTGGCCATTGTCTATTGAAGAGGCGCTGGTTAAAAAATCCCCTTTCTTTATTTTTTGTCCTTTTTTGATAACCGGATATTGAGAGATGCAGGTTGATTGATTGGACCGTTTGAATTTAATCAAATCATATTTTTTTGTTCCCGCGGCAGTTTTCAGCTCAATATGTTTAGCGTCAACGACGGTAATTTCTCCGTCAGCCGGAGCGGTAATCACTTGGTGGGAATTCTCGGCGATTTTTCCTTCCAGCCCGGTGCCTACTAACGGAGCTTCCGGTTTAATCAGCGGAACGGCTTGTCGTTGCATGTTTGAACCCATTAACGCCCGGTTGGCGTCATCGTGTTCAATAAAAGGAATCAAGGAAGCGGCCGGGGAAAAAACCTGATGCGGAGCGGCATCAATAAAATCAAGTTCTTCTCTTAAACAAGTGGCCGGCTCGCCTTTAATTCTCGCTTCAACCGTGGATTCTAAAATTTTTCCTTTTTTATCAATATCAATGGCGGCGTGAGCGATGTTATATTTTTCTTCCTCAAAAGCGTCAAGCCAGATCACTTCCAAACCGACTATCCCATTTTTAACTTTATAATATGGCGCCTCCAGGAAACCGAATTCATTCACCCGGCTGAGATTGGCTAAGTGATTGACCAATCCAATATTAGCTCCTTCGGGAGTTTGAATCGGGCAAATACGTCCGTAGTAAGAACGATGAACATCGCGGACTTCAAATCCGGCCCGCTCGCGAGTCAATCCGCCGGGACCCAAAACCGAAAGCAAACGCTTATGCTCAAGTTCGGCCAAGAAATTTTCTTGGTTCATAAACTGAGAAAACTGGGAAAGCATAAAGAATTCCTTTACCACCGCTATCAAAATTTTGGGATTAATCAACTGTGTCGGCATTGATATTTCCATAGCGTTTAAGGTTGACATCCTGTCCTGAATAACCCTGCGCATTCTGGCGAACCCGACCCGCAATCTGTTCTGAACCAATTCTCCCACCGCTCTCACGCGGCGATTACCGAGGTGGTCAATATCATCGGCTTCGGCCATCGGTTCGTTATTAAGTTTTACAATTTCTTTGATAATTGCTATCAGATCTTCCAAATCAAGTTGTCGCGATTCTTTTTTAAGATCCAACCGCTGATTAATTTTAAAACGGCCAACCGGAGAAATATCATAACGGTCAAATCGCGAAAACATCGGCTGGATTAAAGAACGGGCATTGTCAGCCGTAGCTAAATCGCCGGGACGCAATCTTTTATAAATTTCCACGAAAGATTCGTCATCATTGGAGGCGGTATCTTTCAGGAGAGTCGGTTCAATCGCTTTGCCGAAAATTTTAAGAATTTCTTCATTGGTAAGCGATTTCTTTTTATCGGCAACCGCGGCAAAAATTCTCAAAAGACAGGTAATCGGAACTTTTCTTTTCCGGTCTATTTTTACGCCGATGAAACCGTTGGGTTCGGATTCTATTTCAAGCCACGCGCCCCTATTAGGAATCACTTTGGCGCCGAAAAATTTCCGTCCCCGGAAAATATCGGCCGAGAAATAAACGCCGGCGGATCTGATTAACTGGGAAATCACCACTCTTTCCACGCCGTTGATAATAAACGTTCCCCGCTCGGTCATCATCGGGAAATCGCCGAAATAAATTTTTTGGGTATTGCTGGTTTTAGAGAGATTGTTTACTAATTTTAATTTAACCCGGAGAGTGGCTTCGTAGCTTTGCTCTTTGTTCTGAGCTTGAATTTCATCATATTTGGGTTCGTCAAAATCAAAATCAAGAAAATGAAGTTCCAGTTCTTTTCCGGTTCGGTCCTTAATCGGAAAAAATTCTTCAAAAAGGTCTTTTAAGCCGGCGGTTAAAAGCCACTTATAGGATTTAGTTTGAATTTCTATTAGATTTGACTCCTCAATAAACGGTTTTTGATAAGAAGAGAAATTTTTCTTTGTTAAAGAATTCATCTTAATCTTAAATAATTTTATAGATATTTTTGACGATTTTTGTTTTGATCTTCCAGAGTTTCGGAAAAAATCGTTTCTTTCGTTTGGGAATCTGAAAGATAAAACCAATAATTTGAAGCCTTAGGACTTAAAGCGGCCTGTATCGCCATCTGACCAGGATTGGCAATGGGTGTCGGCGGCAAGCCTAAATTCAAATAAGTGTTATAAGGCGAATCCAATTTCAAATCGCCCGTTGATAACTTACGCTGAGAACAGGAATAAAAATCCCCTTGGCATTTAGTATAAAGAACAGTCGCGTCAACTTGGATAGGCATTCCCACTTTTATCCGCTTATTGAGAATCCCCGCCACCAGTTGCTGATCGTTAAAAACCGGAACTTCTTTCTCTAAAATAGAAGCTAAAATCAAAATTTGATACCAATTATTTTTTTGGCTTATTAACGGCCAAGCTTTGTTCTGAAAATTATCAAAAAATTTTTTAGCTGCCTCTTCGACTGAAGAGTCAATTTTGAAACGATAAGTATCAGGATAAAGGAAACCCTCTAAATTGTCAATACCTTCCAAGAAAGGATAAGCTTTTATTAGTTCGTCATTTTTTCCGCCTGCGGCGGACCCGCCATGGACGGGAAAATAAAAACTAACTAATGAATTTTTTGGGATAATATTTGCCGAACTCAAAATCCGGTCTATTTCTTTAAGAGTTGAGCCTTCAGTGATAGTGATGGAAACTTCTTGGCTTGAATCATCAATCAAAAAATTAATTATTTCCGGAACGCTCAAGCGGCCGTTCAATTGATAAATGCCTGATTTCAAATGCCGGGCTTTGCCCGTAAAAATAGCGTAAAGTTTAAAAACAGTTATTGAGCGGATTATCCGGGCTTGAGAAAGAGCGGCGGAAATTTCTTTCAATCCCTGCCCTTTTTCAATTTTCAATTCAAATTTTATATCCGAACCTATCGGCTTCAACCCGTTAAAATAAAAAACAGAAAACAAAATCAGGACTGCTGCCAGTATTATTCCGCCAACCAAAATAAAACTCACCCTTTTGTTAAAACGAGGATTCAATTGCAATATTTTGTATTATACCGATGAGCAAAGCGTTAGTCAATAAGCTAGATCCTCCGTAACTGAAAAAAGGAAAAGTTATCCCCACCACCGGTGAAAGCCCCAGACAAGAACCGATATTAAAGAAAAATTGCGAACCGAGGGCGATAGCGGCGCCCAAACAAATAAATTTGGCGCAGTTGCCTTCCGATTTGATGCCAATTTTAATTATTCTGAAAATAATCAGCAAAAAAGCGGCAATCAAAAGAAGGCCGCCGACCAATCCCCATTCTTCCACGAAAGCGGAAAAAATAAAATCGGTTTGGGCTTCAGGCAGAAAACCCAGCCGGCTTTGCGTCCCCTGCTGGAAGCCTTTTCCGAATAATCCCGCCGAACCGATGGCGATTTTTGACTGAATGACATTATAATTCGTTCCCAAAGGATTCCGGTCCGGAAAGATAAATCCCAAAACCCTTTCTTTCTGGTAGGGCCTCAGAAAAGTCATCCAAAGAAAAGAAAATACCAAAATAAAAATTAAAAAACTGGCGAAAATCCTCTGCCATTTCAAGCCGCTTACTATCAAAAAACTGAACCAAATACCGAAAAAAATTATAGCCATACCCAAAGCCGGTTGAAGCGCTACCAGCGCCGCCGGAATAAAAAAATAAAAAAATGAAGCGGCTATGTTTTTAATCAATGAAACTTCAAGATAACGGCGCGAGAAAAAACTGGCGAAAATAAGAATCAGGGAAATTTTTGCCAATTCCGATGGCTGAAACTGGAAATTTCCGATTATCAACCAGCTTTGGGCGCCTCGGATAGGCCTGAAAAAAAAGGCGGCAATCAATAAAATGATCGTCAGCCAATAGAAAGACAGCAAAAACCAATTTTGGGTTATAAGCCAACGCCAGTTAATTTTTGCCGCAAAAAAAATAATCAAAAAGCTCAATGCGTACCAAATAAGTTGGATTTGAAAAAGCGCCGGTTTGGTAGACGAAAGCGATATTAAACTGGCCGCGGCCATAAAAATCAAAGCGCCGATAAGCCACCAATCAAGTTTCTTAAACATAAAAATTTAATTACCGTAATTACGGCAATTACTGTAATTACTGTAATTTGGTAATTTGGGGTTCAATAAAAATCTTGGTTCTGTTTGTATCTATTTTTTTGGTCCAATCGCCTTTCGGGAATCCAATGGAAAAGGCCCGCTGTTCATCCCCTTTGAGGCCAGCTAAGGTTGTGTAAGACGCGTTTAGGATTTGGCTTCCATCAAAATTATAAATAAGGGCTATGATTTTTGTTTGAGATATTAAAAGAGGACTTTTATTTCTAATAATACCTTTCACTATTACGCTTCCGTTTGAAATTACTGTTTGATGAGAGGGATTCGCTAAATCAGGTTTGGGCATTTTTTCCTGCGATTGCCAAACAGTACTGGAGGCAGATATTTCCAGTTCCACCCGTTTTGCGTCTTGAGGATTAACCGGAACGGCGGTTGCTATTAAATATTTTATTTCGCCGCTGTAAATAGATGACTGACCTCCAACGGTTTTCAGTAAGCCGAAAGGGCCGATGATTTTGAATTGGTAAGAAAAACTTTCAGCCCCGAAATTCAAATTGGGATTAGTAATCTCAGCCAACAGCGTTATCCCGTTTTCTCCAGCCGGCAAAACTAAAGCCCAATCACCCGCCAAATTTTTCAATTGGGTTAATTCACAGGACGGACAAAATCCGCCACAATCAATGCCGATTTCGTTTTGATTCCGATGTCCATCGGAACAAGTGGGCGCGGGTTTCAAAAATAAAATATAAATCAGCCAAAAAATAATAAATATTATTAAAAAATAGAAAGCGCCGTAAAGCAGTTGTTTAACCAAGCGAGGGGTCATATATAAATATTACAACTAAATACTAAAATATTAAAATAAAAATCCCCGGCAAAGCCTACTTTCGCCCCGAAGGACTATCATTGGCGTTTATGGCTTTTACTTCCGTGTTCGGAATGGGAACGGGTAGGACACCATAAACTGTATCACCGAGGAATATTTTCGTGCCTCGCTATCGCTCGCCACTGACGCTGATAAATGCTGATAAAGCCGATTTATGCCGAACAATAGTGAAGCACGATTTTAGACAACTTTTTGAGGTAGAGAATAGATGGTCTATTAGTACCTCTCGGCTGAACTCCTTACGGAGCTTACACCTAAGGCCTATCAACCCAGTAATCTTCTGGGGACCACCTAAATAATAAATTATTTAGTGATACTTAATCTTGGGAGGGGCTTCGCGTTTAGATGCTTTCAACGCTTATCCCGGCCGAACATAGCTACCCGGCGGTTCAGCAGGTGCTGAAGCCGGTAGACCAGAGGTTCGTTCAACTCGGTCCTCTCGTCACGAATTCACATATCACTATGTGCGCAGACTATATCTTCACCCGCCTAAATTTTTACAAAAATAAAATTTTAGCGGGGCCGGCGTATTATAATATCAAAATTGATATTATCTTCATCCGCCAATCGGCGGAATTCAGTCGTTACGGGGTCAAACCTAAATTTTTTAGCAATTCTCTTTTGGTTTTCTTTCTTTTAGTTGTGTAATTTTCTGATTGAATTTTCAGAATATTATCAACCAATCTCTTTAATTCGTTACCGGTTAGTTTGCTTTTTTGAAGCAACTTCGCCGATGCCAAAAGAATTTTAGCTTGGACTTTCTTGAATTTAATGAACGGCGACAGAGATTTGATTATCTTTTCCGTTTGGCGGAAGCCATTGATTCTTAATTCCGACATTCCGTCTTTTCTTTTGGAAAGATAACCTATTCCCAAAATTTTTCTAATCCATAAAAGGGGCTTATCATGGCGCGAATCTTGATAAAAACAAATCGTTAGCATGAAACGCCTCTTGGATATATTCCCCTCTTTACGTTTTTTGATTTGAAGCATTAAGCTTCCATCGCCATCAAGAAATCCAGCTATATAAGCTAAGTTGATTTTAGATTGACTTCCCACGGTATTATCTTAGCATTTCTTGGTCCTCAAGTAAATTATCACAAGACCGATTGTAATAATTAAATGGTAAGATTTCACCGTTATTAGCCGAATTTTCAATCCGAATTACTTCGGAAAGTAGCAAATTTTGTTTACTAGAGTCGACTTCCCTCAAGTATTCATCGCTGACAGTAGATAGAGACCAACCTGTCTCACGCATATTGGTCACTTATTACTAAGTGTATTGGACTATATCTTCATCCGCCCATTTTTTTACAAAATTTTGGCGGAGGCTAACGCTTAGTCTCTACGGGCTTCTTTAATTTATAAAGAATTCCCTCGGTATTGCCCTAATCATCAATTAGGGTTCCACCGATATTAGTTAGCTAAATTAATTAAACTATTGGAATATAGAAATTACTTTCTATAACCGCCGTGATTGATGTCATAATCCTCGGATTCAAACCGTTCAATTCATAAAAATTACAGTAATTACTGTAATTACGGCAATTACCGTAATTATGTTTATGAACTCAACGGTTTGAACCCAGCTCGCGTACCCTTTTAATTGGCGAACAGCCAAACCCTTGGGGCCTTCTTCAGTCCCAGGATAGGGTGAGCCGACATCGAGGTGCCGAGCGGAGCCGTCGATATGGACTCTCGGGCTCCACCAGCCTGTTATCCCCGGGGTAGCTTTTATCCGGTGTCTCCGACCTTTCTATAAAGAATCGTCGGGTCACTAAGTTCTGCTTTCGCATCTGCGCGACTTGTCAGTCTTGCAGTTAAGCCGGCTTTTGCCTTTACGCGTCCAGCCCGATTTCCATCCGGGCTAAGCCGACCTTAATAAACTCCTCCGTTACTCTTTAGGAGGATAACGCCCCATTAAAACTGCCCGCCAGACAGTGTCTCCGAACGTTTTTGCCGTTCAGATTAGATTTTAAAACTCGAAAGATGGGTGTTTCATTGTCGGCTCCATTCCGCCCGAAAGCGAAACTTCAAAGCCTACCCACTACACTACGCATTAAAGTTCTAAAAACAATATCAAGCTGCAGTAAAGCTCCCGGGGTCTTTTCGTCTTACTGCCAGTACCCCGCGTCTTCACGGGAATCGCATTTTCATCGGGCTCTTCGTTGAGACAGTTCTCCGATCGTTACGCCATTCGTGCGCTTCAGAACTTACCTGAAAAGGAATTGCGCTACTTTAACACAGTTATAGTTACTGCGGACATTGACGAGGGCTTCGGGCAGTGGGCACTCCAACTTGCGTCAGAGCACTCCCGCCGTTAACCTTCTCGCATCGGTCAGGCGTCACCCCCTATACATCCTCTTACGAGTTAGCAGGGAGCTGTGTTTTTGGTAAACAGTCGCCAGAGATTCTTTCGCTGCGGGCTGACTTGCGTCAGCCAAGACATATTGCGAACTTACGTCTGCTTTTTTGCCGAGTTCCTTAACGAAGAATTACCCGTTCCCCTGAGGCTCCTCGCCTCACCCACCTGTGGCGGTTTACGGTACGGAGCCCATTAACATAACTCTTAGAAGGTTTTCTTGAAAGACTCTTCAATCGCATTAGCCAAGTAAAAACTTAGCCTTACTTCGATAAACGATTGGGTGCCACTAAAGGCTTGCACCCGGATTTTCCTGGATGCCCAATCTTATTATTAATGACGCCAAACCATTAAGGCGCGCGATTTTATTTTCTTTGTCACTCCATCGATAATTAATGGGCAGGTCGGAATATCAACCGACTGTCCTTCAGCTGCGGCTTTCGCCATTGCCTTAGGGCCGCCTAACCCTCCGTCGATTTTCGTTGCGGAGGAAACCTTGGATTTTCGGGGATCAGATTTCTCATCTGATTTGTGATTACTCATGCCAACATTCTCTCTTCCCAGCGCTCCAGTCGCCCTCGCGGGTCAACCTTCACAGCGGCTGGAAATGCTCTCCTATCACTCGTTTTTTGTAAACAAAAAACGAATCCGCGTCTTCGGTAGTATGCTTAGCCCCGATAAATTTTAGACGCCCCCAACCATCGGATAGTGAGTTGTTACACACTCTTTAAAGGATGGCTACCTCTAAGCCAACCTCCTATTTGTCTCTGGTTGGAGACTTTCTTTAACACTTAGCATACATTTTGGGACCTTAGACGGCGGTCAGGGCTTTTTCCCTCGCGACCACGGAGCTTAGCCCCCGTAGTCTGACTGCCGGAGAACAAAATCTGGTATTCGGAGTTTGATTGATTTGTCGAACTTTCGTCCTTTACAAATCATCCAGTGCTCTACCCCCAGAAATCTATTTATCCGACGCTAGTCCTAAAACTATTTTGGAGAGAACCAGCTATTACCAAGCTCGATTAGCTTTTCACTTCTTATCCCAGTTCATCCGAGAGTGTTGAACGGCTCACCGGTTCGGACCTCCAGCCGAATTTCTTCGGCCTTCATCCTGACCAGGACAAGCTCGCTTGGCTTCGGGTCTTACTCGCACTGCTATTAGCGCTATTAACACTTGGTTTCCCTTCGCTTCCCTCGCTTCGCGAGGTTAAACTTGCAATGCAAATAAAGTCGTTGGCTCATTCTTCAATAGGCACCTCGTCACCCGTTATTTCTTGCGAAATTGTAAGGCTCCGAGTCCTTGTAAGTATATGGTTTCAGATTCTATTTCACCGGCCTCAACGGCCTATTTTTCACCTTTCCCTCACGGTACTTGTTCACTATCGATCACAAAGTGTATTTAGCCTTAGGAGATAGTACTCCTGGATTCCTCCGAGGTTGTCTGGCCTCGGAGTACTTAAGAATGAAAAACTAAGAGTTTGCCGACTTTTGTCTACGAGGCTATCACTCTCTTTGGCACCGCTTTCCAACGGTTTCGACTAGCCAACAAATTTGTAACTCTTATCTTAAGTTTCAAGCTTTAAAACTTAAGAAAAATTTCCATCTTGCAACGTTCATTAAAATCTTCTTGCGAAAATTTTAACAAATTTAGGCTCTTCCCGTTTCGCTCGCCGCTACTCAGGGAATAAAAATCTTTTTTTTGTTCCTCCGCTTACTGAGATGTTTCACTTCAGCGGGTCTGCTATTCCAAAATTTATATTTGGAATCATTTGCATTTTATGCAAATAGGTTTCCCTATTCGGAAATCCCCGGGTCAAAGGTTGCTAGGCACCTCACCGAGGCTTATCGCAGCTACGCCACGTCCTTCATCGCCACTTTGTGTCAAGGCATCCACCATATACCCTTATTAATTCTCTACCTCAAAAAATTGTCTAATTTAATTCCGCGCCAAAAAAAAGACTTGGCACGGGGGTCATATTAATTTTTTAAATTTCTTTCCGATTCAATCTTTTCTTCTTTACCCACACACCGATTGAGCATTTATTTTTTACGGTAGACATTAATGCTTAATTGGTCTGGGGGCAAATTGTCCGGCTATAAAAATAAAATTCCCGCCGTTTTCAGGCGGGGTATACAACAAACTTTAACTTAATAAAGTTTTTCACCTCGCCCGTTATAGTGAAAAATATACATATATGTATAAAGTATTGGGTAAATTATAAACTTTGTCAACCCCGCATCTTTTCTGGATACGAATTTCGCTTTCGCGAATTCGTACGTGAAATAATCCAGAAAAGATGCGGGGTTGATTAACTTAACTTTTATCTTTTATGCTCTATTTCATCTTTCATTTTATTAAGAAGATGAGAAGCATAATCTTTGCCTCCTAAGCCGAAAGCGATTCCGCCGGCCAAGGCAAACATAGCCACCAAACCGGAAATGATTATATTGAACAAACTGCTGGCAATCCCCAATTGCGCCAAAGCGGCCAATGATCCGAAAACCACCACTGTCCACCAGGCAAGAGCGCCTAAAAAGTGCGCTACTTCAAACCGGGCGCCGGCAACGGAAACCTTAACTATTGATTTGAGGAATCCGGCAATAATGAAGGCCGTCAATGAAATCAAAACGGCTATAATGATGTTGGGAATGTAATTAAGAATTGAGCTGAGGAAACCGGAGAAAGCGTAAAATTTCAAAATATCGGAAGCAGCCAGGACAAACGCGATAACCACAAACCAATAAACAATCTTTCCCAGGAATTTTCCGGTATCAAGCTTCCAACCGCCCCGTTTCAAGTACTCCTCCAATCCCGAGCGCATCAAAAGATTATCCAATTTTATCAAGCGGACAACTTTTATCACTATCATGTCCAAAACCGAAGCGACGATCAAACCGACAACAAAAATTATCAACGCTCCTAATATCATCGGAATAACGCCCAACACCTGAATCCAAAGATTGCTCAAGGCCTGCAAGGTAACATCACCCCAACTTTGTAATAATTGTGCCATAATTTTTTAATTTTAATTTTCTAAATTATATTTTTTCGACCTTTTTGTTCACTGATTTAAGTATAGCAAAAATCCATTAAATAAACAGCGCGGTGGGATTGTGGATAACCCTGAGGTAATTATTTTTTCAAAACAAAACTATTCGCGGTGTTATAAAAAGATTCTTTATATCCATCCCAACTGCTTTTAATCGTGTTGAAAGTTATAATCCAGACATTTTCTTCTTTTTCATCCTTGACGAATACCGTCAAAATTTTGAAATTTACTCCTTGTTGAGAAAGTTCCACTTCCATTGCATGGCCGAGTTTGCCGCTTATTGTCATATCCTGTTCTTTAGTGAAAACAGTATTCGGAATAGTTTGCAGAAGCGAGTTTTTAAGGTTCTGCAGGTATTCATCCAGAGTTTTTCCCTGAAGCGCGTCAAAAACCACCGCCAAATAACTTTTGAAATTAATTTTTTGGGCCGCGGAATCTTTTATGATTTCATTCGTGTCAAAAGCCATTGCCGAAACCCCGGCCGCGGCTTCGGTTTTTGACCAGCCCGGAGGAAGATTAATGGAAAAATCATCGGTTATTATTTTATTTTGAGATTGTTCGGGGCTGGGCTGATTATCTGTTACAATGCCATTTTCTGTTTTTCCTTGATTCGTTGTCGGTGTTTGATTTTCCGTTGCGTTATCCGCGGTCTCTTCCGCCGTGTTGTTCAAATTCAGTTGCGCGGTTTTCTGAAAAAATAGGAAATAAACGCCGATTAAGACCGCCAATATGACGCCGATAATTGCCAAAACAATAATAATCTTTTTGTTTTTCATAAACTTGCGCGGAAAACTATTTCGTGGTCAGGAAATAATACCAGGGGCGTTTTTCACTTATTAAATTTCCGTTGTCAGCGCTGACGGTCTGCGTATTCCCGGTATTTATTTTTATGAATCCGAAAAGGTTTCTTGATTCGCTGACTTCCATTTTATATACCGGCTGGTCATTCTCTGTGGTTAGTTGGACGGCTGTCGGCGCAATATTTAATTTTTCCGCCGCCTGGCTGGCCGTCATCTTAACTTCAACATTTCCTATTTTCAGTAAATTATCGGATATGGAAACATTGTCAGTTGTGACTTCCAGATTTTTATCTTTAATAATGACAATGCTCCCGTTGGATTCCACGCTTATCGGCCTGTCCCCCACGTTAAGCAATATTCTTTTTCCGGTGGCCTCCACTATTATCACGTTATCAATTTTCATTTCATTTTTACTGACTTTTATATCCGTAGCCACTTGATTAATTTCACTCGCTTCAATTTCGTTCCGGTTTTTAATCAAATCGCCGACCATCTGGGTTTTTTCATACTTTAAGGTCTGAAGCTCTTTAACTTGTTGCGAGGTGTTTTGAATGGCGCTGATATTTTCAATTTTGGCTTTATAATAAGTGTCTATTTCTTGGGCCGATTGGATTGCCACCGGTTTTACCGGCTCGGCGATTATCGCCCGGTTAGAAACACTTGAAACGCCAGCCACAGTTTGAAGACTACACTGCGCTTTTACTTTTTGGAGGCCATCTTCCAAATTAGTCAGATTGTTTTTGATTCCGTCTCTTGAAAGACCGGTTTTGTTCTTTAACTCGGTGTCACTCAACGCGTTCAACTCTTGATAATAAATAATTTTTTCTTGCCATTGTTTGACTTCGCCGCATCGGTTCACTTCTACTGCCGTAGCGGTAGCGGGAGAAATTGTCAGCGTCGACTGAACAACGGTGGGCGATTGCAATTGTGTTGTCGCAGTATTACACCTTTCTTTGCTTGCGGTAATTTGTTTTTTGAGTTCCAAAATTCTTTGAGTTATCGCATCGCTTTTTTCCGTGTCGCCATTGGCTTGGGTCGTCTGAAGGTCGGAGAGAAGAATATCATATTGTTTCATCAAATCATTGCCGATATAACAAACGGAAATGACCTGAGGGGTAGCCGCCGTAACGGGAATTCCCGGGGAAACGGTTTTCGTTGAAGTTATCGGAACATTCTGCCCACTGGAAGAACCGGCAGAAGAACCGGCGCTGGGAGCAGATGACTTCGTGTTTGTGGTTGTATTGGTGATCGCGCAATGATTAACGCAAACGCTTTTGGCATATTCCTGCCAAAGCGAGGAAGGTTTACAGGAACTATCCCCTCCCTGATTTTCCGTATATCCGTCATAACATTGGACATAGGAATTTTTAAAAGCGCCAACGCCGCATTCATTGGAAACGGAAAAACTATTCACTCCGCATTTAGTAGTAGCAGTGTTTGACGTTGAAACTGATTTCGTTTCGGCAGGCATCACCTGAGTAGTAACTGTGTTTGACACTGGAGCCGACTTTGTTTCGGTAGGTACCGCCTGAATAGCCGTCGGCGGGACTGAAACGGCCGTTCCGGAAATATTCGTAGTCTGCGCTAAAGAAATCACCGGCATCACTACGACAAAAGCCAACAGAATAATAATAAAAGGTTTAATGTTTTTCATATTCTAATTATAGCAAATTTAAGTTTGATTTTCTCGAAAGTGGACTTCGTGCGAACCAGTTGGAACCAAATTATACAGGAATTAAGGGCTTGGCAGGCATTACAAGGCGAAATAGCGTCTGCTTGTTAGATTACCAAAATTAAAGCATGCCTAATGCTCTCCATATATCATCTTCACGAA